>JBCCNY010000013.1:0-18844 GCA_039025595.1 Pseudomonadota bacterium
CGCAGAGGGTTCGTGCAAGTTGCGGGCATCACCCCGTCTGATGCAAGTTGCGTGCTAAACCCCCATAGCGGTTGGGACAGTGACGCAGCGCAAAAGGCACTGGAACTTTTGTGCCGGAAGCGCACAGGGGACGGTAACCGTCTTTCCGAAACCCCCTCGCACATGGCGCAAATGATCATTGATCAGCTGACGAAACAAACCTCATTGGCCCTGTTAGAGACTGTTTTTGCCGAAGAAGCGGAGGCTTTCGGACACCCGCCAGAACAGTTGGCACGTCATTCCATTCTGCATCGGTCACTCGATCACTACCGAGGCCTTCTGCGTCTCGAGGCGGGTATCAATGTCCCGATTGTCGGGTTAGGTGCCTCTGCACCGACTTACTACCCAGCTGTCGGTCGCCGGTTAAATGCGCAGATGGTCCTGCCCGAGCACGCAGGCGTCGCCAATGCCGTCGGCGCCGTGGTCGGTCTTGTGACTTTCCGCAGGTCGGGAAGCGTGACTGTTCCCGGTGACGGGCTGTTCCGCGTGCACCTTGCGGATGGCCCGGAGGATTATCGTGACGAAGATGACGCGCTCGATGCGCTTCAAGCCGCGCTTGAAGCCGATGCCAAGTCTGAAGCAGAGCGTGCAGGCGCCGGAGATATTCGCGTGCGTGTAAGCCGGGATATTCGAAAAGCCACCGTCGAGACCCAGGAGATCCTTATCGAGGCACAGATCCATGTCGAAGCGAGCGGGAGACCGCGTATTGCCTAACTCGACGCGCTAGAGCGCGACCAACCAATCACGAACCGCCGTCGCTTGCGGTATTAGCGGTCGGGTCTTGGACCAGACTAGGTAGAATCCGGCGCCTGTTTCCCAAGCCCAGCTCTGGCGCGCGACGAGCAATCCTTGCGCGATCAGGTGCTCGGTTACATGATGCCAACCGAATGCAAAACCTTCGCCCGCAATCGCGGCCTGCAAGACAAGCGCGTAATCATTCAAACGCAGACCAGAGCGCGGCTCTTGGTAGGGCACATTCCAGTGGGCGAAGAAATCTGCCCAGCCGGGACGTTCGCGAACCGGCTCTTCAAGGTGGATTAGACTCTCATTGAGCAAGTTGGCAACCGTGGCCAGATTAACGGCCGCTGCATTCACACGGGGAGATGCAATCGGCGAGATGACCTCTGGCGCGATCAGATGGCTTTCGCATCCTGGCCAGTCCCCATATCCGCGGCGGATGGCGAGCGAGATACCTTCAGCGTCAATGTCGGGCTCTCGCTCTGACGTTTGCAAACGCAGATCGATGTGCGGGTGCGCCTCGTGAAGTTGAGCGAGGCGCGGCACCATCCAGTAATGCGCAAAAGCCGTCGACGCCGATAGGGTCACATGCGCCGCGGCATGGCGCTGGCTGAGCATCTGCGCCGTTTGATAGATACGCTCAAAAGACGCTGTCACCTCATTAAAGAGCCGTTCACCGGCATGTGTAAGCGCCACGGAACGATGCATCCTAAGAAATAGTGGCGCGCCAAGAGAGGTCTCCAGTTGCTTGATCGAGGCCGACACCGCGGGCTGCTGCACATTGAGTTCCTGCGCTGCATGAGTGAACGAACCGGTGCGCGCCGCCGCCTCGAAAACCAATAAATGACGCGGAGACGAAACGAGTTTCCATAATGCTTGCATAATTTCAGATTATCCAAAGCCCCAAATTTTGCAATGATCACTGGAAGATTTCACCGTGTTACATTGACTGAAACGGGAGTGAATGACATGGCACGACGTGTCCGGGCCAGACGAGATGCACAACCTGCAACAGGACACGTTGCGGCCTCGCCTTATGTACAAAGGCGACTGCCGTTTTTTTCGGTCATGGATGAGGACACCATCGTCCAGCTTGAAAACCAAGTGGACTGGCTCATCGAGGATGTCGGCATAGAGTTTCGCGACGATCCAGAGGCACACCGGATCTGGCGCGACGCAGGCGCGGAAATGGATGGAAACCGGGTGAAGGCGGATGCCAGCTGGATCCGCTCGCTCAGTGCGATTGCCCCCTCTGAATTTGTCCAAACTGCCCGCAATCCCGCTCGTAACGTCACAATTGGCGGGACAAACCAGGTCTTTGCGCCGATCTACGGCGCGCCGTTTGTGCGCGATCTCGTGGCGGGTCGTCGCTACGGCGACATCGCGTCATTCGAAAAGCTGGTGAAGCTCGCATACCTCCATCCCAATTTGCATCACACCGGGCTCGTAATTTGTGAACCCTGCGACGTGCCTGTCAGTCACCGGCATCTCGATATGGTCTATCTCCACATGACCCGTTCGGACAAACCGCATCTGGGTGCCATTACAGAGATGAGCCGCGCGCAGGACAGCGTCGATATGGCCGAGATCCTGCATGGAAAAGACGTGCTGGATCAGCATTGCGTGATCATGGGGAACGTCAACACGAATTCGCCCCTTTTGGTAGACAAGGTCGTGAGCCAGGCCATTCAGGTCTATTGCGGGCGGGGTCAGGGGATCATCGTGGTCCCCTTCATCCTGTCCGGCGCAATGGGTCCGGTCAGCACCGCCGCCAGCGTGACCCAAGCCATGGCTGAGGCGATGATGTGCTGCGCCTTTGCGCAGATCGTTCGGCCCGGCGCGCCCTTCGTTCTGGGCAATTTCCTGTCTTCGATGAGCTTGAAGAGCGGGGCACCTACTTTTGGCATGCCGGAACCGGTTATAAGCAACTACGCCATTGGTCAAATGGCGCGACGGCTTGGTCTGCCTTTGCGATGCGGCGGGTCTCTGACGGCCAGCAAAATCGAAGATGCCCAAGCCGCTTATGAGAGTGCCGATAGCATGCATTCCACCGCGCTTGCCGGCGCGAATTTTGTCCTCCATTCGGCCGGGTGGCTGGAAGGCGGGCTTTGTACGGGTTTTGAAAAGCTGGTTATGGATGCCGATCGCCTCGGTTCATATCAGAAGCTCTTAGGCGGTTTAGACACTAGTTTTGAAGCGATGGCCCGAGATGCCTATCGTGAAGTGGCGCCTGCCGGACACTTCCTGGGTTGCGATCATACGATGCGGAACTACACGACGGCATTCTACGAACCTGCGCTGAGCGACAGTGAAAATGTAGAGAGCTGGGAAGAAGGCGGCGCGAAAGATATGCGCCGCCGCGCCTACGAGCGCTGGACAAAGATGCTCGAGGAATATGAGCGTCCCACGTTAGATTCTGACATAGACGAAGCCCTGCAAGATTACGTGGCGCGTCGAAAGTCTGAGATCCCTGAAGCTTGGTATTGAAGTGGGGCCGTTGGTGATGTGCGACTCTCCAGATATCTGCAATGCAGCCATGTTTGCGTCAGATCGGGTCAGATGACGCTCTCGTCAATCCTTGGCGCGATGGAAAACTCGCCTTTGGTGGAGCTCAGCCGATTGCGCGATGCGCTGGGTCTCGATGGCCGCATCTTGGCAAAACTCGACTACCTGCTCCCCGGCTTCTCCAAGAAGGATCGCGCGGCCCGTTTCATAGTTGAGGATGCGCGCGCGTCCGGGGCGCTACAACCCGGTCAGACGGTGGTGGAGCTGACTTCCGGGAACATGGGCACAGGACTTGCCATTGTCTGCGGGGTTCTGGGACACCCATTCGTAGCGGTCATGAGCGAAGGAAACTCGCCGGAGCGCGCGCGGATGATGCGCGCTCTGGGTGCCGAGGTCGTGCTGATCCCGCAAGCCCGTGGTAGCAACATGGGTCAAGTCAGCGGCGAGGACATCGCATTGGTAGATGCGGCAGCCGCTGAGTTGACAAAAGAACGCGATGCATTTCGCGCCGACCAATTCAAGTGCGCGGGAAACCCCAAAGCCCATGAAACTGGAACCGCACCAGAAATCTGGGAACAATCCGGCGGCGAGGTGACCGCGTTTTGCGACTTCGTGGGCTCTGGCGGCACGTTGGGCGGCGCCGCGACGTTCTTTGGCCAGCGCGGCGTACGGTGCTATGCAGTAGAGCCTTCTGGCGCCGAAGCGATAAGTGGCGGCGACATATCAAAACCTGACCATCCGATTCAGGGAGGAGGCTATATGATGGCTGACCTCGATCACCTGAATCTATCAAATCTAGCTGGAACAGTGACTGTTTCTGATAATGACGCCCGCAAATTTGCGCGCCTTTTAGCTCGGGTAGAGGGCATTTTTGGTGGGTTTTCCGCCGGCGCGAATTGTGCTGCGGCCGTCCACTTGCTGCAAACCCGTGAGGTCGGAGGCACTCTGGCGATCGTGATCTGTGACAGCGGTTTGAAGTACCTTTCGACGGATCTGTGGGAACCAGAATGAGGCCAACATTCGTCAGACAACACGATGACGGCGCCGGAGCCATCTACGCAAAGCTAGAACAGGGAGATATGACATGTGGAACATAACGAAAGAGGGCGCGGTTGGAGGCAAGACGCTGCCCAGCCATGCCAAGGTCGTTGTGATCGGCGGCGGTGTCGTCGGTTGCTCGATCCTGTTTCATTTGGCCAAGTTTGGTTGGAAGGATGTAATCCTGTTGGAACGGGACGAATTGACGTCTGGCTCCAGCTGGCATGCGGCAGGACAAATTCATACGATCAGTTCCGACCCCAATATCAGCCGATTGCAGGGATACACGATCGACCTTTACAAAGAGATCGAAGAAACCTCTGGGCACTCGGTCGGTCTGCATATGACCGGTGGTTTCTACCTTGCCTCGAACAAGGAATGGTATGACTACCTCAAGCGCGAGCGGTCAAAGGCGCGCTATATGGGGCTGCAACAAGAGTTCATTTCCCCAGCAGAAGTCGCTGAGCGGCACCCTCTGATCGACCCTAAACACTATCTCGCCGCGCTTTGGGATGAACAGGATGGGGATCTCGATCCATCCGGTGCAACATACGCCTTTGCCAAATCCGCGAAGATTCACGGCGCGCAGTATTTCACCCATTGCCCCGCAACCCAAACACGCCAGCGCGCGGACGGCAGCTGGGACGTGACAACACCGAAAGGCGTGATCAACGCAGAGATCATCGTGAATTGCGGTGGACTTTGGGCGCGCGAGGTTGGGCATATGGCGGGTCTGAAAATCCCCGTTCAGCCGATGGAACATCACTATCTCGTAACCGAGAAGATTGACGCGATTGCTGAAAGCGAGACGCGCCTGCCATGTGGCATCGATTACGAGGCGAACATTTATTTCCGTCAGGAACGCCAGGGCATGCTGATCGGCACCTATGAACCAGTGGGTACGCCCTGGAAGGTTGCGGGGACGCCGTGGGATTTCGGTCATGAGCTTCTTCCGCCGAAACTAGAGAACATCGCAGATCGTCTGGAATTGGCGTTCGAGCGTGTGCCCGCGCTGGCGGAGGCGGGCATCAAGGACGCGATCAACGGACCCTTTACCTTTGGTCCCGATGGCAATCCAATGATTGGCCCGGTGCCGGGAATGACCAATTACTGGTGCGCCGTAGGCGTGATGGCCGGGTTCTGCCAAGGGGGTGGCGTCGGTCTGACCATGGCGGAATGGATGATCGATGGCGAACCCTCGATTGATGTCTGGGCGATGGATGTCGCCCGGTTCGGTGATTGGGCCACGCCCGATTGGGGAACTGTGAAATCGACCGAAAACTATGAACGTCGCTTCGTGATGACATTCCCGAATGAAACTCTGCCAAAGGGGCGGTTGCAGAAAACCACAGCCCTCTATGATCGCTTGCTCGCGCGCGGCGCTCGGATGGATCAGGGCTTTGGTCTGGAGAATGCGCTCTGGTTTGCCGATGGTCCCGAGGACGCGCATGAAGAGCCAACATTTGAGCGCAACCGCAGCCACGATTACGTCGCTCGCGAGGTGAAAGCCGTACAAGAAGCAGTGGGCGGGATTGAGATCGCAAACTTCGCCAAGCACGAATTCTCGGGGCCGGGCGCTCGAGACTATTTAGACTCTGTTCTTGCCGGATATGTGCCGAAACCGGGCCGTATGACGCTTGCACCCATGCTTACGCCCAAGGGCCGGCTCTACGGTGATCTGACTGTGGCTTGCATCGATGATGAGCGGTTCATGCTCTTTGGCTCTGGTGCGATGCAAGAGGCCCATCGCCGCTGGTTTGCCAAGGATGTGCCGGCGGATGTTCAGTACGCCAATGTCTCTGACGACTGGCACGGCATTGCGCTTTCGGGTCCGAAATCTCGCGATCTTTTGGCGCGCATCACCCGCGATGATGTCGGTGGCGACGCATTCCGCTTTCGGGACACGCGCCAAACAATCGTTGCTGATGTACCGGTCATCCTGAACCGGATCTCATTCAGCGGGGAACTGGGTTACGAGATCTACTGCCGGCCTCAATATCTGCTCCGACTGTCTGAAGCGATTGAAACCGAAGGTATGGATCTCGGCTATCGGTGGTATGGCGCCCGAGCGTTGATGTCGATGCGACTTGAAAAAGGATGGGGCGCATGGAGCCTCGAATTCCGGCCTGACTTTAACGCCGTTGAAAGCGGTCTCGACACTTTCATAAACTGGAAAAAGGACTTCGTCGGTCGCGATGCCACAGAACGTGCCAAGGCTGAAGGCGCGGCACGCAAGCTTGTGACCATGACAATTGATGTCGAGGGTATCGATGTCACCGGAGACGAGGCGATCCTCAAAGACGGCGACGCGGTGGGTTATGTCAGCTCCGGCGGCTTTGCCCACCGAGTGCGGAAGTCCATGGCGATGGGGTATGTTTCGACAGAGTTCTCGAAGCCTGGCTCAGCACTGGACGTGGAAATCCTGGGTCAGATGTATCGCGCCGAGGTGCAGGGAGTAGCCGTTTACGACGCGAACGGGGCTAATCTACGCGCTTAACAATGGTCCGTCATCAGCTTTCCGGATGGTCCAACAAACGCTCGATCTCGTCTGTGATCCGCCGCGAGGTCGGGCTGACCCTGGAGCGATAAGTGGCAACCAGCTTTCCCTCTGGACCAATCAGGACTTTGTTGAAGTTCCAGTTCGGCTCGAAGCCGGTGGCCGCAAGCGATTTGTAAAATGGATGCGCGTTCGGCCCCTTCACATCCGTGATACCGGTCATCGGCAAAGTGAGGTTATAATTGACCTCGCAAAACTCTTTGACCGCGTCATCATCCTTCAGTTCCTGTGCGAAATTGTCGGAAGGCACAGCCAGAACGACGAGACCGCGATCGCTGAAGCGGTCGTGGAGTTTCTGAAGGGCATTGTATTGCGGCGTGAACCCGCAGAGGGAGGCCGTGTTGACCACCAGAACGGGCTGGCCCGCCCAATCGGCCAGCCGATGCGTGCCGCCATCGATGTTGGAAAACTCTGCGTCGAGGTTCAGCGCCGACGCAGGAGAGGCCAGCATCATTACCAAAGCACATAGAATTCCGCGCATCACAATCTCCCAGTCGCGAACGCCACCCACCAAATGAAGTAAGTCTGCATAGCGGGATTGCACGGCTGACACTTGAGTTTCGCGACATTTGGGCGCAGTGCGGCTGCGGAGGTTCTTCTGATGCGCCCGTTCCAAGGTATTGCTCTAAAGCTCTGCGCCGTTTTCCTGTTCATGGTCATGTCGGCATTGATCAAGGCCACGTCGGAAAGCGTCCCGCCGGGTCAGGCTGTCTTTTTTCGGTCGGTCTTTGCCATTCCGGTGATCCTGTTTTGGCTTGTCTTGCGAGGAGAGCTATCAACAGGCCTCAGGGTCACCTCTCGGATGGGACATTTCTGGCGCGGTGTTGTTGGTACAACGGCTATGGGCTTGATGTTTGCGGGACTGGGCTTACTGCCGTTGCCGGAAGTGACGGCGCTCGGATACACCGCGCCTTTGCTGGTCGTGATTTTTGCAGCCATGTTTTTGGATGAGAAGGTCGGCGTCTTTCGCATCGGTGCCGTCCTGCTCGGTCTCTTGGGAGTACTCGTCGTTTTGGCGCCCCGCTTGACGGCGCTGAATGAGCCCACCGTCGAAACGGCGCAAGCTGTTGGAGCGGTTCTTGTGTTACTTGGCGCGACCTGTGCGGCGCTCGCTCAAATCTACATCCGCAAACTTGTTCGCACGGAGCAGACCAGTGCAATTGTCTTTTACTTCTCGCTGACCTCCACTCTGCTGTCTTTGCTCACACTGCCGTTTGGATGGGCAATTCCTAGTGTAACAGAGTCTATTATGTTAATTGCGGCCGGGATTATCGGGGGACTTGCACAGATCTTTTTGACATCTGCCTACCGTTACGCAGATGCCAGTGTGATCGCGCCATTTGACTACGCCTCAATGCTCTTCGCCATTGGGATTGGCTACTTTATCTTTGACGAAGTTCCAACGCAGCACATGCTGGCTGGATCAGCGCTCATCGTAATGGCTGGCATTATCATCATCCTGCGTGAACGGCATTTGGGTCTGAAGCGCGGTCAAGCGAGGGCCATCAAAACACCGCAAGGCTGATACATCAGGCGGGTTGTGGTCAACCGCCCGTCAGCGACGCCCAACCATAGAGCGCATAGAGGTAAGCCCGGCGCGCGCGGCCCAGCATGAAACGTCCCGGCGGACGCTGCATAACTTTTGGGTACAATTTGTCCGGCACGCGATCGCGCACCAGATCAGCCAGCAATGTGCCCGAATAACTCGCCATCGAGACGCCGTTTCCGTGGTAACTCAGTCCCGTCACCGCTCCTTTCATGCCCGGAATAGGTCCGGCGTATGGCGTCAAGTCCGGCGAGATAGAGAGAAGACCGTTCCAGCTATGGGGCGTCTCAACATGACGCCAGGCCGGAAACATGGTGTCAAAGTGCTGGCGGATGCGGGTGTGCATCGCAGAATCGCCAACAGGCGACGAACGCAGACCACCGCGCATACCAAAAAGCATGCGTTTGTTGGGCATCAGGCGAAAATAGTGCAGCAGAAACCGGTCGTCGAAGCACATTTGCGTGCTGGACCAGCCTTGCGCGGCAATCTCGTCATCGGTCATCTGCCGCGTGACAATCACATTCGATTGCGTTGGCAGATACCGACCGCGCATCCAGTCGGGCAGGTCTTCTGACGAATAGCCGTTGGTTGCGACAATCATCCGTTTGGCGCGAATGGCGGCTTGATCAGTGTGCAACGTATAACCGAACGAACCTTGATCGATCCGCCGAACAGCGCTCTCGCCGCAAATACGTGCGCCAGCTTTGATCGCCGCTTGAGCAAGCCCGAGTGTGAATTTGATTGGGTTTAAAGCAAAGCCAAGCGGCACTGTGATCGACCCGTGAAATGGGCCGTTCATCCCATTCTGAGCCAGTTCCGCTTTGGTCAGAACGGTGGGAGTGACCCGGTAATCATTTTCGATTTTGCGCGCGTAATCGTCATATCCCGCCGCCGCTTTCGGCGTGTGAGCCATCAAGGTTTCGCCGTCGGAATGCGTGTCGCAAGCAATCCCGTGGGTGTCGATCAAAGACCGTGCATTTTCAACTGCCGCGACCTCGGCTTGTCGCCATTCCTTGCGCCCGTCCTCGCCGTACATACGGCGCAGCAACGTGTCCCCCGCCTTCGCCCCGCCGAGGCAACAAAATCCTCCGTTGCGACCCGACGCACCCCAGCCGGGTCGTTCGGCCTCAAGAACGACTACATTCTCGCCTTCCTCAGCAAGCTTCGCCGCTGCGGAAAGGCCTGTAAATCCGGCACCAATGACCGCGATGTCGCATTTTATTTCGCCCCGGGCGCGCGAAAAATCCTCGCTCGCTACGGTGGACGGCCAGTAACAGGTCGCGCGCGGCGCCTCTCCATAGGCGTGATCTGGATAAATGCGTCGCATGGTCTTTACACAGCTCCCCAACTGCCAGCACACATGCATCGACCAATTAAGTTGCAACGTGCAGACTGCCATGGTTTCACGCAGAACCTGAACACGCAAGGCCGATCCGTCGGGGTGGTAAAAGGCAATGACAGAGACTGATAGCAACACCGAGAACATCAAAGCGGCCTCGACACGCCCACCGACGCACCAAGTGATCTACACGAAACTGCGAGCGATGGTCCTCTTTGGTGATCTTGTGCCAGGACAACCGGTGACGATCCAGGGACTGGTTGAACAACTCGACGCCGGAATGACACCGGTCCGCGAGGCAATCCGCCGTCTGATTGCCGAGGGCGCTTTGGAATTTCAGGGAAATCGACGCGTGAGCGTCCCGGTTCTGACGCCCGAACATGTGTCAGAACTGATCATTGCGCGAAGTTGGCTTGAGTCTCATTTGACGGAGCGCGCCGCAGAACGGGTGGACGGGCGCGCCATTGCGGATTTGACGGCGCTCGATAGTCGGCTGGATCGAGCGATCCGAGACAATGACATCCGGCGGTATCTCGAGCACAATTATTGTTTTCATATTCAGCTATACGATCTCGCCGATGCGCCAATCCTGGCCGCACTGGCGGAGGGGCTGTGGCTTCGCTTCGGTCCCTCCTTACGCGTCGTTTGCGGGCGGTTGGGCGCCCAAAATCTACCGGACAAACACAAAGAACTTCTGACCGCACTAAAGCAAAGCAAGCCGCAAGCAGCCGCGGATGCGATGCGCGCAGACGTTGTCCAAGGTATGGAGCAGGTTCGCAGCGCGCTTTTGTCCCAGAATTCCTGACCCTTCGCATGCGATTTTGTTGACCTTAAAAAATTTGATCATATTCTGAAACCGCGTCAGTGGTGCGACTGCTCCAGCTTGTTTCGAAAGGTTCTCGATGACCCAAATAACAAATCATATGCCCACGTCAGAGTTGCAGGCGCTGGATGCTGCCCATCATCTCCACCCGTTCACCAAAGGGCATGATCTGAATGCCAAAGGGGCGCGCGTGATCACCCGCGCCAAAGGAGTTACGCTGACCGACAGCGATGGAAACGACTATCTCGACGCGATGGCGGGTCTATGGTGTGTCAATATTGGCTATGGCCGCCATGAGCTTGCCGACGCCGCCGCACGCCAGATGAAAGAGCTGCCTTATTACAATACCTTTTTCCAGACCACTCATGTCCCTGCAATCGCTCTTGCAGACCGACTAGCACAGCTTACGCCCTATGACTTGAACCATACATTCTTTGCCAGTTCGGGGTCAGAGGCGAACGACACGAATATCCGTCTTGTCCGCACCTATTGGGAAGCCAAGGGCAAACCGGACAAAAAGATCATCATCAGTCGCCGAAACGCGTATCACGGCTCCTCAATGGGAAGCGCGTCCCTTGGCGGTATGGCTTACATGCATGCTCAGGGCGGACTGCCAATTGCCGACATTCATCACATTGATCAGCCTTATTGGTGGGCTGAAGGTGGCGACACGGACCCTGACACCTTTGGCATCGAACGGGCGCGGCAGCTGGAAGAGGCCATATTGCACTATGGCGCGGACCGCGTGGGCGCCTTTATCGGCGAGCCAATCCAGGGAGCCGGAGGCGTGATCGTGCCTCCCGACACCTATTGGCCCGAGATCCAGCGAATTTGCGAAGAGCACGACATTCTGCTCATTGCAGATGAAGTGATCTGTGGCTTTGGTCGAACAGGTAAGTGGTTTGGCTCGGAGACGCTTGATATTCGACCACAGATCATGACCGTCGCAAAAGGCATCAGTTCCGGCTACGCGCCAGTCGGGGGATCGGTTGTCTGCGATGAAGTGGCGGATGTGCTCAATGGTTGTGAATTCAGTCACGGCTACACGTATTCGGGCCACCCGGTGACCAATGCTGTTGCGCTGGAAAACTTGAGAATTCTGGACGAAGAAGGGATTGTCGAGCGCGCTGGCTCCGTGACCGCGCCCTATCTCAAGGAAAAGTGGCACAGCCTCGGCGACCACCCCTTGGTGGGCGATACCTCGATCGTCGGATTGATGGGGTCATTGGCTCTTACACCCGACAAAGCGGCGCGCGCCAAGTTTGCATCCGAGCCCGGGACCGTGGGAATGATCTGCCGCAATCATTGTTTCGCAAACAATCTTGTGATGCGAGCGGTTGGCGATCGCATGGTTATTTCGCCGCCTCTGATTATCTCAAAAGTCGAAATAGATGCGTTGGTTGAGCGGGCGTGGACAGCGCTTGACCTGACGCTGAAACAGCTCGAAGCGGAAGAACTTTTAAAGGCAGCCAGTTAAATAAAAATTGGCGCCCCAACGCCATCTTCGCGTCGAGGCGCCCGCCGCATACCGGAGTTCTAGATGCCCGGCGTATCGAATTGCAGGATGTGGAAATCGACACGCGCGCGAGGCGCGGATCGCCCTATTCCGTCAAGAACCGCCCGATAAGAGGCGGCGGCACGCGCCGCCAGAGCTCGCTCCGACTTCCATGCGCGGCGCGCTGTGTCTGACACGGTTTTGGTTCCAACGGAACGGGCCGCGCGTTGGCGACTCTGCTTCGGTTTGGGCTTTGGTGCTTCGGCAGTCTGACGTTTTTGTTCGAAGTGTTCCGAACGCTCCGATGTTCGAGTGTTGTCCGCGCTCTGTTCGCGTGACGCTTGCTTATCAGATTGAGGAGCGGATTTGCCTTTAAGATAAACTGTGAGCGTGTCTGCCGCAGCGTTGACTCGGGCCATGCGGCGGGTTGCGCGTCCGGTGTCATCGCTACGGTCCGGGTGATACTTCATCGCGAGTTCCCGGCGGGCGCGCTTTACCTCTTCGAGCGTTGGTTCTCCGATCAGGCCGAGAACTCTTGCCGCATGTTCGGGTGATTGCGCCATGTTGTCTCCAGTTCGCTTCGAATACTGTTAAACTTTTCTTAGTTTAGTCCGGAAAATTTGAAACGAATACAGATTCAAGTGGAGTTGGTTAATGTGATCCCACGACTTGTCAGAGAGAGGTGAGCCATGTCGTCGAAGGTCGTTTTCGATGATCAGCCTGTACTCACCGGGCGCGGATTGACGCTTCGTCCCTTTGTAGCAGGGGACAAAGCGCGACTGGTCGCAGCCGCCTCCGATCCGGCGATCTGGGCCGGACATCCCGCGACCGACCGGTTCAAGCCCGACGTGTTCGGTGCCTACGCGGACATGTTACTGGAACGCGGTGGTGCGTTGGTCGTGCAAGACCCCGCCACGAGACGGATCATAGGCTGTTCGAGGTATTACACCGCGCCCGACAGACCGGATAAGATCGCGATCGGGTTCACCTTTTTGACGACCGATCATTGGGGCGGTGGGACAAACTTCAGGCTCAAACACCTCATGCTCGAACACGCCTTCGGCAGTTTCGACGAGGTTTGGTTTGATATTGCTCCTGCGAACATTCGCTCGCAGAAGGCGACCGAAAAACTAGGAGCAAAAGAAGCCTACCGTGCGACGCTGGATCTCAGCGGTGCCGCACTGCCTTGGGTTTGCTATTGTCTGTCACGACGGGCTTGGCAATCCCATTTGAAGGATCGCACCAATCTCTGATTGGCAAATACATCTGATCAGGGCTTGACGAAGAGCTTGCGCGGTACATCGCACAGAGCTTCGGCAGCGCCCTCGTTGCGGATGAGAATTGTCTCCGTTGTTTCCAAACCCCAAGTTTCCATCCAAAGGGCAGGCATAAAGTGAAACGTCATTCCGGGTTGCAAAACAGTGGTGTCTTCGGGCCGGATTGATGCGGTGCGCTCACCCCAATCGGGCGGATAGCTCAATCCTACGGAATAGCCGCATCGGCCCTCTCGCGAGATGTTGTGTTTTGCCAGAACCGAGTAAAATGCACGCGCGATGTCGCCGGTCGTATTGCCGGCCCGCGCCGCATCTATCCCGGCTTCTATCCCTTCGATTTGGGCTGCTTCAGCCGCGCGCATGTCATCTGACGGTTCACCTAAAAATACCGTCCGACAAAGCGGTGCATGATAGCGCCGGTAACATCCAGATAGTTCGAAAAAAGTCGCCTCGCCGTTTCGCATCGGTTCACCGTTCCATGTCAGATGTGCGGCGGTGGCATCTAGCCCGGAGGGTGTCAGCGGTACGATTGCCGGATAATCCCCCCAATCCTCCTCGACGCCGGTAATCCCAGAATGAAAAATATCCGCAACGAGCTGGTTTTTCGGCAGCCCGGACTCTGCGCGATCGATCGCTGTCCCAACAACCTTTTCCGAGATCCGAGCGGCCTTGCGCATGAACTCCAACTCACATTCTGATTTGATCAGACGCTGCCAGTTCACCAATCCGGTGGCATCCACGAAATGCGCCTCGGGCAATTCTGCGCGCAGAACCTCATAAGCTTTTGCCGAGAAGTAATAGTTGTCCATCTCGACACCGATCCTTCCCCGGTCATGACCCCAGTCGCGGATCCGTTTGGCGAGGTCCTGCATCGGGTGGCGTTCGGTAGATTGAACAAAGTGATCGCCATACCCTTGGATATGTTCGTCAGACATCCAGCACGTGCGTCGACCACCCAGCATATCCATATGGCGCCCCCACCAAATGGGCGCGCCCTCACCGCTCAAGAGTACACCCTGGTGAACGTAAAACGACCATCCGTCATAGCCGGTCAACCAGTGTTGATTCGAAGGATCGGTGACTAGAAGCAGCGAAAGACCGCGCATCGCCATCTCTGATCGCACGAGTTCGATGCGGCGATCAAATTCGCCTTGGCCGAAGGGTAAGGATCTGGCGCGCATCAAAAATCTCCTTGAGCCCAATCGGCGGAACACATTGTCTTCGGCGGCGGTGCGCGCCGACCTGCCCGACTGGCGCGAATTCGTCGCATGACCGCCCTGAAATGTCGATAAGTGTTGACCCACCGAAGAGATCAAGAGACACTGTGTGCAACGGAACACTTAACATAACTATTGACCAGTCGACGCGCGCTTGTAGCAATCTAGGGTTGCGCAATACCCCCTCCGGCGTTTCGAAACAGATCTTCGATAGTTGGCTATGTGTTGACTGCGGACGAAACATCCGTAAGCCAAGGGAGGGTGGCGTGCAGCGCATAGTGTGCCTTTTAGGAAGTCCCAGAGCCTTCGGGAGTAGTGATCTGCTCGCAGAAAAGTTCTGTTCCGCAGCTCAGAACGAGGGCGCTGACGTCGTAACTTATGCTTTGCGCGATCTTCGGTACCAGGGCTACAAGCCCCCGTCAGACGGGCTTTACGACGATGCTACGGATGATCTTGATCCGGTACTGGCGGACATCTTGTTAGCGGACTGTCTTGTTATGGCAACGCCAATTTACTTTTGCGACATGACCGGCTTGATGAAGCAAGCGCTGGACCGCTTCGATTTTTTTCTGTCGATAGACACAGAAACAGGTCAATTGCGCTCTGAATTGGGAAATGAGAAGAAACTAGTCCTTGTTCAAGTTCAGGGTAACGACGAAACGCAGCATGGTGATCTGATGACACATTACAGATCGGCGTTCGATACTTTGGGGTTTGCCCAGCAGGAATATCTGCGCGCCTGCAACATTAGAGAGCCGCGTGACTTGGCGGCGAAACCTCAATCCTTCGAAGCGGCGGAACACTTGGCTACCGATATGTTTCGACGAGAATATGCTTGACCAAAGAAATTTTGCCTAATTCTCCAGCGAAGCGACGTGTCAAACTGTATCTTTTCGTTAACGGCGCTTGCATAGCCCGTGTTCCGGCGATTAACTTTTGTGTCGAAAGCGTGCCAAGCGCTGTGACACGGGGAGATATGTTTGACCGACGCGAAAGCGGCAGATGCGTTCGTTGCCTTTGAACGCGTGCAAAAGAGCTATGACGGCGAATCGCTGGTCGTAAAAGATCTGAACCTAGAGATCCCAAAAGGTGAGTTTCTGACAATGCTGGGCCCGTCCGGGTCGGGTAAAACAACCTGTCTGATGATGTTGGCCGGTTTCGAGACAGCCACCTACGGCAAGATCATGCTGGATGGCGTTTCAATCAACGATATTCCGCCGCACAAGCGCGGAATCGGAATGGTGTTTCAGAACTACGCGCTGTTCCCGCATATGACCGTGGCCGAAAATCTGTCTTTTCCTCTCGAAGTCCGAAAGATCGGCAAGTCGGACCGCGAGGCCAAGGTCAAACGCGCGCTTGATATGGTGCAGATGGGCGCGTTCGGCGGGCGTCGTCCCGCGCAACTCTCAGGAGGACAACAACAGCGTATCGCGCTGGCTCGAGCTTTGGTCTTTGAGCCGGAGCTGGTGCTGATGGATGAACCTCTTGGGGCGCTGGACAAACAACTGCGCGAACATATGCAATTCGAAATCACGAATCTCGCGCACGACCTGGGGATTACCACTGTCTACGTGACCCACGACCAGACTGAAGCGTTGACCATGTCCGACCGCGTCGCGGTTTTCGATGACGGTCGTATCCAGCAGATCGATGCACCTGACAAACTCTACGAAAGCCCGCAGAACAGTTTCGTGGCGCAGTTCATTGGCGAAAACAACACACTGTTCGGGACAGTGCGCGAGATCAAAGGCAATCAGGCTATTGTTGCCTTGGACGATGGTGGTTTGATTGATTGCAAACCGGTCAATGTCACAGATGTTGGCGAACGCACTCAGGTCTCGATACGGCCCGAACGCGTTGAATTCAATAAGGACCGACTGAAAGACGGGGCGCACACACTCAAAGCCGAAGTGGTGGAGTTCATCTACATGGGCGACATCTTTCGCACCCGACTGCGCGTTGCCGGCAACGACAACTTTGTGATCAAGTCACGGAATGCTCCGGATCAGGTGAGACTGAAGGCCGGAGAGACAATCGAAATTGGGTGGCTACCCGAAGACTGCCGGGCCCTTGACGCCCATTGATACAGAATTTCGGTTTTGCCCTGGCGGAACCGAATGACACGAGACCGGCCTGCAGGCCCGTGGCAACCGGTCGAGACGAGAAACGGGAAAAATTGGGAGTACAAAATGAAACTGACAAACACATTACTGGCCACAACCGCGCTCACGGTTGCCGCCGGAACGGCATTCGCCGAAGACATGGCGGGCTCCATGACACTTGTGTCGTGGGGTGGCGCCTATCAGCAAAGCCAAATCAACGCCTATTCTGACCCATATAAGGCGATGCATGACGGTCTCGAAGTGATCTGGGACGAAAGCTCCGCGGAAGCTGTGGCTAAGTTGCGCGCCATGGACGAGGCAGGCAACGTGACATGGGACGTTGTTGACGTGGTTGCGGCAGACGCCCTGCGTCTGTGTGACGAAGGTCTTGCTATCGAAATCGATGCCGACGAGATGCTGGCTGCGGCACCTGATGGAACATCGGCCACTGACGATTTCGGCGATTTGCTGGTTGGTGACTGCTTCATCCCCCAGATCGTGTATTCGACGACCTTCGGTTATCGTACCGATTTGGTGCCTGAGGGTGTCGATGCACCCAGCAAGATCTGTGATGTCTTCGACCTCGCGACTTATCCGGGCATGCGCGCCTTGGAAAAGCGTCCGATCAACAACATGGAATGGGCCTTGCTTTGCGACGGCGTCGCCAAGGATGCGGTCTACGACGTGCTTGCCACCGAAGAAGGCCAGCAGCAGGCCCTCGATAAACTGGATTCAATCAAGGACAGCGTGATTTGGTGGTCTGCCGGTGCCGATACGCCACAGCTTTTAGCGGATGGGGAGGTCTTCATCGGATCGACTTACAATGGTCGTCTGTTTTCCGCGATCGAAGAGCAGGGCCAGCCGATCGGCATGCTTTGGGACGCGCAGGTCTTTGACTTGGACGGCTGGATCATTCCGGCGAACCTGCCCGAAGACCGCCTCGCACGTGCGTTGGACTTTGTTAAGTTTGCGACAGATACACAGCGCTTGGCTGACCAGGCAAAGTGGATCTCTTATGGTCCTGCACGCGCATCATCCGCGCCTTTGGTTGGCACTCACGCCGATCTTGGTATCGAGATGGCCCCACATATGCCAACCGATCCTAACAACGCGGCGAACACGTTCCTCTACAACTACGAGTTTTGGGCGGATTACCGCGACGATATCGACGCCAAGTTCCAAGCCTGGCTCGCACAATAATCAACAGGTGGGGCGGGTCATTCCCGCCCCAGTCTTTCAGATCAGACGCGGAACAAATCTGCGCAAATTCATGTCAGGGACGCGCGCCATGCCCAAGGGCTACATCATCGGTCATGTTACAATACATGACCCCGAGGCTTACAAGGCTTATGCACGGCAGAATGACGAACTCTTCCCGAAATATGGTGGGGTTTTTCTCGTACGAGGCGGGAGAGCCGAAACTCTCGAAGGCGCGTGCCAGCCACGACACGTGATCGTCGAATTTCCATCATTTGAGGATGCGATCGCTGCCTACAATGATCCTGATTATCAGGAGAATATGAAAATCCGTCAGGCCAACGCTGAAACTGGCGCCATTTTGGTTGTCGAGGGGGTCTGAAGAGATGGCTGACATCACAGCAGAAGGCGGTCAAACCGGAACCAGTGGTCCCCAGACGACAGGGTCGAGCGCTAAACCGGGACAAATGCTTGCGGCGGATGGCACGCCTCTGAAGAAAAGCCTCGCGCGGGCGCTAAGGGTCCAGAAATTACGCGCATTGATGCTCATCGCGCCGCTTTTACTGTTCATTCTCGTCACGTTCATTGCGCCAATCGCGGACATGCTGTTCCGTTCGGTTGAAAACAACATTGTGTCAAACACACTTCAACGGACGGTGCCGGCACTCGCGCAATTCAACCCCGATGCAGAGGAGGCACCGGGCGATCCGGTCTTCGAGGACCTCTACTATGATCTCTTCCTCGCCGCGGAAGCCAAAGAGCATACCCGTCTCGGAACACGTCTCAACTACGAAGAAACCGGTATGTCATCGCTCTTTCGTTCGACTGGACGCGGGGTCGACGATATCGGTGAGGACCAGATCGATGCGCTAGAAGACTTAGGGAAACACTGGGAAGACGAGACGTTCTGGTACGAATTGATGACGGGCGGAGAGGGGGCCAACGGCACCGAGGCACCTCTTGATCTGGCACGC
>JBCCNY010000014.1:0-18746 GCA_039025595.1 Pseudomonadota bacterium
GCTGCGGCATCGCGAGCGATCCGATCGCCTGTCCGAAAGAGATCGAGCAGGAGACTGGACGAAATATCTCGGGTTACCAGACAATCGGCATCGTAAGACTCGATGCGCTCCTGATCCTGCGACAGCATGCGCGGTCTGACATAACTCTTGACGGTAAAGTCCCCGAAAAGCGCTTTCCAAACCGCCAGTCCCTGGAGCGCAAACGGTAGGAATAGATTGACCCGGAAGGCCGGCGCGGCGAGTATCATTGCTCGGATGTTAGGTGCGTAATCATGCACCCATGACGCCGCGATCACAGCGCCAACGCTTTGGCCAACAAGAACGCAATCCGAAAGATCTACCCCACTTTTGTCGGTGATGTGGCGGGAAAAACCGTCCAGATCGCGAACAAGGGTCGCTACATCCGGTGCGAAACCGCGTGCACCATGGGATTTACCATGTCCGCGCGCGTCCCATGCAAAGACATCGAAGCCTTTGAAAAGCCCCTCTTTAACAAGGTGAGACATTCGTCCGCCATGCTCATGACCACGATGGAGCAATAAAACTGCTCCACGCGGACTGCCATTCGATTGAGCCCGCCAATGGCGGTAGTGAAGACGTGTACCATCGAAGCTGGTGAACCAGCAAAACTCCGGCCGGCATTTTTTTAGTTCTAGGTCAGCGGTGATCGAAATTCCCATGACAAGACTAACTCCGTTTCTACTTGAGCCGCGAGAATTGTTGCTCTTGACAAATTCCTGAACAACGTTCATTTATTCGGCATAATAGATAAATGAACGGCGTTCAAGAAAATATTGAACAGCGTTCAGAAATTGCAGGAATATGAGCGTGGGTATAAGGGCTGATAAGCGGGAAGCACTCAGGCGGCAACTCAAGAGCGCTGCGCGCAAACGCATTGCGCAACACGGGCTTTCCAGTCTTCGCGCCCGTGACCTTGCATCAGATGTGGATCGACCTGTCGGCAGTATCTATACCGCTTTCAAGGACCTGGACGATTTGATCCTGCATGTGAACGCCGACACTATGAAAGAGCTTGGCTCGGCGCTCTCGTCGCCTGTCGAGAACAAGGATTCGAAATCCGCAATAACCGCTCTCTCGATTGGATATGCCCGTTTCGCAACCGAGAACCAGAACCTTTGGGCGGCTCTTTTTGAACACAAGATGCCGGATGGCGGACCATCACCAGCTTGGGTCCTCAATCACCACTCCGGACTTCTTGACCGTTTAGTCCAGGCCCTACGGATGATGGACCCAATGGCGGAACCCAGCCTACTTGAACGGCGTGCAAAGACATATTTCACAGCCGTCCACGGCGTGGTCACAATGTCTCTCCAAAATCGGTTTCTTGGTGTACCCCGAGAAAGTTTAGTCGAGGAAATCACTGCCCTTGTCGGAGTCATCCTCGCAGGTCTGGACGCGTCGCTCGTGAAAAAGGAGCAATCGGGGAATGGAGTAAAAAATTGACGGATTTTGCTCTCGCACTCGGGGCTGGTGGCGCACGAGGAATTGCACATATTCACGCTATCAAAGCTCTTGATGATCTAGGTGTTCGCCCGTCCGTAATTGCGGGTACATCTATAGGGGCGTTGATGGGAGCCGCCTATGCATCCGGTATGTCTGGTCAAGACATTGACGATTTTATCGAAGACCGGATCCAAAACAGGTTGGTGCTTCTCAGTCAGATATTCAGGATCCGCCCGGAGAGTGTCTGGCAATTCCTCGCTGACGGTGGGCCAAGGATTGGAGAGCTCAATCTAGAACGCATTTTGAGCGTGTTTTTGCCAGACACCATCTGCAAAGAGTTTTCGTCACTGTCGATTCCGCTCCGCGTCATTGCAACTGACTTTAGCGGAGAGCGCGACCGGAGTTTCGAGGAAGGACCTCTATTGAGTGCGCTTGCAGCCTCCGCATCAATTCCCGCAGTGTTCTTGCCGGTCAAGATCGAGGGGTTTTACTTCATTGATGGAAGCGCTACGAACCCTTGCCCCGTTGACTGGGTGCAAGATGCAGCAGATCGGGTCATTGCGATCGATGTCGCAGGGGGAGCGACGGTTCCTCGGGGCGAGAAACCGGGGAAGCTGGATGTTCTCTACGGTGCAAATCAGATCATGCAGCGCACGATGGTTGATCTAAACGCTGCGCGCTTTCCGAACACGGTTCTACTCAAAGCTCCTGTGGCGCAATTCCGGCCTCTTGATTTCCTGAGATCAAGAGAAATTCTGAGAGAAAGCGACGCTTTATATGAACAGACTAAGCGCGCCATTGCGGGGTGCCTTGACGGAAAATCGCGGGATTTGAGCGTGAAACGGCCCGCTCAGGTCAAGAAACAAGACGCGGTTAATGGCGAAATCATGAACTCAATGGAGAGAGGTGGACAATGACCCTCTACGATTTGAAGCCCAGGTTTCAAGCGCTGTTGCGACCAACGGCTAACCGAATAAAAGATGCCGGAGTTACCGCCAACAATGTGACGATTCTTGCGGCCGTTCTTTCCGTTCTGCTCGGCGGCACACTGACGATTTGGGGATCGAAGATGCCGTTTCTCTTTTTGTTGCTTCCCGTTTGGTTGATTATAAGGATGGCTTTGAACGCACTGGACGGCATATTGGCCAGAGAGTTTGGAGATGAATCTCCGCTCGGCGCTTACCTCAATGAGTTGGGTGATCAGATTTCTGATATAGCGCTAATCCTGCCATTTGCTTTTCTTGCTACCTTTGCGACGGAATGGGTTTTTGCGATCGTCGTCCTTTGCCTCCTGTCTGAGTTTGCAGGCGTCGCGGCAGCGTTGGTGGGTAGCCAGAGGCGCTATGATGGTCCGCTTGGCAAGAGTGATCGTGCCCTTGTCTTTGGCACCTTGGGTGCATGGATCGGTATCGCCGGGAGCCTTCCACACTGGATCAATTTCCTTATGCCGATACTTGCGGTGCTTCTTATCCTGACAACCGTCAATCGAGTGCGAGCCGGACTTGCATCTCGGGTCCAGCGAACTTCTTCCTGCTGACAGGTCTTCGTTCACGTGTCGGCTCAGATGACCTCCATATTTGCGCTACAAATTCTCGTTGACCGAAGGGTCAATCGCGTCACGAGACGTGATCTCATCCAAATTTTGAATCGCTTAATTTTGCGAGGACAAAAGTGAGCTTTGTTCAGTCCTTTCTTGCGTCAACGCTGCGGATCCTGGTGCCGTTGGTTGCCCAGTCAATTACCGGCGCAAAGGCTAGATGGCAGGGTTGCAAACCTGAGCTGCGTCAGAGAGTCTATTTTGCAAATCACGGCAGCCATGGTGATTTCTTGTTGATCTGGTCCGCTTTGCCGGAAGCTTTGCGCCCCATGACATGGCCTGTGGTTGGTGCCGACTATTGGAACAAGGGGGGCGTGCGACGTTTTTTGATCCGGAACGTTTTTCGTGCAGTCACAGTTGAACGGGAGAGCCAGGGAGAACGAAGGGTGGCACTTGAGCATTTGAACGAGGCACTTGATGAAAATGGATCGTTGATCCTGTTTCCGGAAGGCACAAGGAACACTTCAGATACCCAACTACTCCCCTTCAAAAGCGGCTTGTATCACCTTGCGGTGGCAAACCCTCATGTAGAGTTTGTGCCGGTGTGGATAGAGAACATCCGCCGGGTCTTGCCAAAGGGTGACATCTTGCCTGTTCCGCTTCTGTGCAGCGTCACATTTGGTGAACCAATTTCAGTTGGCGAGGCAGAGAAAAAATCAGATTTTCTTGAACGAGCGCAAAATGCCGTTGTGGCACTAGCACCGCGTGATGGGAAGGAGTCCACTCCATAATGGACCCTGCCCATTATCTCCTATTTGGAATTTTCGCTATTCTGGCCATATCGACGTTCGTAGGAAATATGCTGGCGCGGCGGCAACTTGCGAGCGGTCCCAATCCTGTCATTAAGAACCTCAACGCAAGGATCAAGTCTTGGTGGTTTATGATCACCCTAGTGGTCGTCGCGTTCCTGGCTGGACTGCCTGGCATGATCATCCTCTTCGGCCTCGCCTCTTTTGCGTCTTTGCGAGAGTTCCTTAGTCTACTGCATACGAAACGCAGCGACCACCTTGCTCTATGGGTGAGCTTCTTTGTGATTTTACCCCTCCAGTACTACTGGATTGTGATCGATTGGTATGGTGTATTCTCCATCTTTATGCCGGTTTATGCATTTGTGGCTCTACCCATAGTTGCGGTTTTGAGGGGCGATCCTAATCGGTACATGCAGCGCGTCGCCGAGGTCCAGTGGGCGCTAATGACATGTGTCTACTGCGTAAGCCATGTGCCCGCACTTATGACATTGAAATTGTCGGACCAATCAACGAACCCCGCTCTACTGATCTTCTTCTTGCTGATCGTGGCGCAAGGCAGTGATGTCCTGCAGTATATATTCGGTAAGTTGCTCGGTCGTCGAAAAGTCGCGCCCACACTTTCCCCATCAAAAACATGGGAAGGGCTAATTGGCGGCGTCGCAGGCGCGACTTTGCTCGGCGGAAGCTTGTGGTGGATCACACCGTTTAATGTGCCTGAGGCTATGGCCTTGGCATTCCTTATCTCGATGATGGGGTTCTTCGGTGGCCTCGTTATGTCGGCGATTAAGCGAGATCTCAAAGTAAAGGATTGGAGTGACATGATTGCCGGACACGGTGGCACCCTTGATCGCCTCGACTCGCTTGTTTTTTCAGCGCCAGTATTCTTTCACGTGACCAGATATGCGTTCACGGTGTAATTCACTGACAATACTAACAATGATCCGACTGCAAAGCTGACATCCGCTTTTTTCATGCTCTTCAAAAAGGCAAAGATGCCTTCCAATTTCGCCACCGAGATCGCCAGACACTTAACACGGTAGGTCTGGGCTCGGAGCACTTGTTCGGTACAGCCAAGAAGCAAGTCTAGGTAATCCGCATTCCCACGGCGACAGATCGTGTTTAGAGAACGCGTCCCATTCCCTGCAGGGCGCGCTCAGAAGTTCATACTTTCACGCGTTCAGATTTGGGATCGTACATCGGCTTGAGGCTCGCCTCGGCGGCCACGCGTGTGCCTGCGACATCAATCTCATAGCTCGAGGCCAGCACATCCGCCGCGCTCTCGTCCTCGCAGGGAACATAGCCCAAACCAATGGCGGCACCCAGATGGTGGCCGTAAGCACCGGAGCTCAGATACCCCACGATCTCACCATCGCGCAGAACCGGCTCGTTGTGATAAAGCAGCGGCTCGGGGTCGGTCAGCTTGAACTGCACCAGACGGCTTTTCAGACCCTCTTCTTTCCTGCGCAGTACCGCGTCGCGACCAATGAAATCCGGCTTGGCTGTTTTGACGGCAAAGCCCAGCCCCGCCTCGAGCACATGATCCTCGCAGGTGATGTCGTGACCGAAATGGCGGAAGCCTTTCTCGATCCGGCAGGTATCCATCATATGCATGCCACAGAGCCGCAGATCGAGATCCTCACCCGCCTCGAAGAGCGTCTCGAACACATGCCCGCACATGTCGGAGCTCACATAGACCTCCCAGCCCAGTTCGCCCACATAGGTCACACGGTGCACGCGTGCGCTCGCCATTCCGATCTCGATCTCCTGCGCGGTACCAAACGGATTGGTCGCGTTCGAAAAATCACCCGGCGACACAGCCTGCAGCAGTTCGCGCGCATTGGGGCCCATCACGGCAAGAACACCCTCGGCGGCTGTGACATCTGTGATCACGACCCGGAACTCGCCTACATGACGTTGCATCCAGACCTGATCGGCCTGCCGTGTGGCGGCAGGCGTCACGACCAGATAGGCCGTCTCGCTCAGCCGGGTGACAGTCACATCAGCTTCGATCCCACCGCGCTGGTTGAGGAACTGAGTGTAGACGATCTTGCCCACCGGAACCTCATAATCACCCCCGCCCACATAATTCATGAAGGCTTGCGCATCTGGCCCCTCGACCCGCAACTTACCGAATGAGGACATGTCATACATGCCCAGATTGTTACGCACCGCCAGATGCTCTTCGCGCACATTCTCAAAGAAATTCTGTCGCCCCCAGGTGTACTCGTATCGCGCTTCCTGGCTGCCGCGCGCATACCAGTTTGCGCGTTCCCATCCGGCCAGCTCACCCATCACCGCGCCCTGTTGCATAAGCTGGCTATGGAAGGGCGTGCGCCGTACCCCGCGTGCCGTATCCTTCTGGCGATAGGGGAAGTGATCGGCGTAAAGCAGGCCCAGTGTCTCGGTTGAGCGGTCCATCAGATACTGCTTGTTCGACTGGAAAGGCTGCATCCGCACGATATCCACATCGCCCAGATCGAAAGGCTTCTCGCCATCCTGCATCCATTGCGCCAACGCCATGCCCGCGCCACCCGCTGACTGAATGCCAACGGAGTTAAACCCGGCAGCGACCCAGACATTATCCATCTCGGGGCAGAGCCCGAGGTGATAGGCGTCATCAGGCGTAAAGCTTTCAGGCCCGTTGAAGAAGGTGTGAATACCCGCTTCGGCCAGCATCGGCATTCGCTCGACCGCATTAGCGAGGATCGGCTCGAAATGGTCGAAATCCTCTGGCAGCTGGTCAAACTCAAATTCTTGCGGGATTGGTCCCCAGGGCTTGGCATTGGGCTCAAACGCACCCAACAGCATCTTGCCCGCGTCTTCTTTGTAGTAGGCGCATTCATCCGGCACCCGCAGCACCGGTAGCTGCGTCAGCCCGTCGATCGCCTCGGTGACGATATAGAAATGCTCGCAGGCCTGCAGCGGGATTGACGTGCCCAGCATCTGGCCCACCTCGCGGCCCCACATGCCGCCGCAATTGACCACGTGATCACAGGCGATATGGCCCGCTTCACCACTCTCGTCTTCCCAATGCACACCGGTAATCCGACGCCCTTCACGGGTCACGCCCACCGCTTTCACCCGTTCTTTGACAATCCCACCATTCAATTTGGCGCCTTTGGCCAGAGCCTGGGCGATGTTTGCCGGATCGCCCTGCCCGTCCTTGGGCAGATAGACGCCCGCCAGCACATCAGAGGTGTTGAGATGCGGATAGCGCTCTTTCACTTCGTTGGGCGTGATCTCTTCGATCTCTAACCCGAAAGACCGCGCCATGCCCGCGAGGCGAAAGATCTCTTCTTTGCGCTCTTCAGTCAGTGCGACGGTGATCGATCCAACGCGCTTGAAGCCGGTGGCGACGCCGGTTTCCTCTTCGAGACCGCCATAAAGCTCCTGAGAATACTTGGCGAGCTTTGTCATGTTGGCCGTCGCCCGCAACTGCGCGATCAAACCTGCCGCGTGCCAGGTGGTGCCGCTGGTCAGTGCCTTGCGCTCAAGCAAAACCACATCCGTCCAACCGAGCTTAGTCAAATGATAGGCCACCGAACACCCAACGACGCCGCCGCCAATGATCACTGCCTGAGCCTTTTGGGGAAGCGTTTTCATGTCCGGTCTCCAGATGATGCGCGATGGTTTCTGCTGCCATAAAATACGCGCTGACTATGTACGGATTACGTCAATTAGCGACGGAAATACTACTTTCCGACCAACGGTTGGTCGGCGATAGACGGTCACGTAGATTGCGATGCCGGCAGCCTGATCAAGTCCAAACCGTCCGCTGCGCTTGCGGAAACACAGATAGAGGCAAGCGTGCGTGCTTGCTCAAAGGGCCAAGGCATCCCCCGGTGCAACGTTGCTCGTTCATCCCAGATCAAGACGTCGCCCACCTGCCAGTGATGGGCGTAGATGCAGTCCGGCGCCGTCATATGCTCAATAATCCGATCCACCAAGGGTAGCGCCTCCGCGTCACCTAGCCCGACGATCCCGCAAACATGCGAGGCAATGTAAACTGCGTCTTCGCTGTTCACTGGATTAGGCCAGATCCCGCGCCAAACCTGTTCGGGCCATTTCGCGATATGCTCTGCCATCGCGAGGTCCGCGTCTATTTTCTGTCGTGAATGCGCATATCTGTGCCGGAACGCTCCTTGCACCACGTCCTTCAGATCTGGCGGTAATCGCTTCAGTCCCGCCCGTGTTGAGACCAACTCGGTTGTACCACCTTCCTTCGGGACGACACGCGCGGTAATAATGTTGGCCAGCGACGGGACAGGCAAAAATGTCGAATCCGTATGCCAAAGCATATTGGCCTGCAAATCCTTCAAGCGCTGTGCATCGGGCGGCATGATCTGTCCGTCCGGGCGGACATTGGACACCAGCGAAACATGATCCGGGCTATCGCTCCGGTTCTCGATTGGGCCAAACAAGCGACCGAAGGCCAGGATCTCTTCATCCGACCATGTCTGACCTCGAAACAGCAGCAAAGAATGCGCCTCAAACGCGGCTCTGATCTCCGGGTATAAAGACGACCGCGTTACGCCGCGAAGATCGACATCATGGATTTCAACACCGAAATCCGCGTGAAGCGCCGTGGTATTCAACATGAATGCTCTCCAGAAGATCCTCGCCCTATCTTCACGTTCAAACACGCTTTTGATTCGGGCAAGTCCGACCAAGTCACTGAATAGGTTTACTAGCCTTTTTCTGGCGACGCATCTGAAGCGGCGTAAGACCGAAGAAACGCTTATAAAGAACCGAAAAGCCGGTCGAAAACCCGCAGGCCAGGCCGATCTCACGGACCGAAAGCCTTGTATTCAAAAGCAGGTTATTCGCGCGCGCCAGCCGCATCTCTCGATAATACGTGTTGGGCGTTGTGTTCAGCCAGGTTTGGAACCGCCGTTCCAGAGACCGAGAAGAAACGCCCAGCTGCTTTGTGATCTCGCCCACCGCGAGCGGCTCCTCGATATTGTCTTGCATGATCTCGATGGCCCGGTCGAGTATCCGATCGCCGGTCACCGTCCCCGCAGTGCCGCCATAGGGTTGCCGAGTGCCAAAATCGCGAATGCGTTCGTGCAAGAAAATATTGGCAACATTCATCAACGTCGCCGATGACACATGCCGC
This sequence comes from Pseudomonadota bacterium, assembly GCA_039025595.1. GTDB lineage: Bacteria > Pseudomonadota > Alphaproteobacteria > Rhodobacterales > Rhodobacteraceae > Roseovarius. The sequence continues at coordinate 8,927 of JBCCNY010000014.1, forward strand.
CCGACCACAGCGAGGATGACATCCATCGTGGCCCCCATTCCGGCACAGGTCACAACCTGACCGTCCTCGCAGGCGATCACCGGTTCGAGCTCAAAAAGCCCGGCGCGTTCGCGCAGCACAGCGGAATTCTCCCAATGAGTGGATAGATGTGCAGCAGAGGCGCCGCGATCCTTGATGTAGCGGCTGGCCGCCTCTGCGAGCAGGAACACTTTGCAGCCCCGGGACGTGTACCGTTCGATAACTGTAACAAGCGCCAGATCAGGTGTTTCCTGATCGCTGTTCCCAACAACGAAAAGGTATTGCGCGCCGGGTCGGTCCTCAAAGCGCTGTGTCTCGACAGCTGCACCACTTGACGAGCTGACCCAGCCGCCGCGCGCCGAGCGCATGCACCACTCAAAAATCGATTGCGCGCTGACCCTGTTGGCAATGCGCAACGTGTCCACAATTGCGGCATATTCCGTTAGCACGAAGCCCGGCGCGACAATGACGTCAAAATCAACGCGATTTTCGGTGTTTTTCCCGCCCGCCGTTACCATAGATCAAACGATCCTATGGCCGGCATCCTTCAGGGCGCGCGCCAGTACTGCAATATGGGCCGGTCCGACCTCGCAACACCCACCGACGATCGTAGCGCCCTGTTCAACCCAACGCATCGCAAACCGCGCGTAAGCTTCAGGCCCCAGATCCGTCCGTTCGGTCAATGCGTCAACGGTCGGTGCGGCCTTGAGAAACCCATCGCTGATCCGGGTGAACCCATTCGCGTAAGCCCCAAAAGGACGCCCGAGCTTTGCGACGAAATCGAGCGACGTTGTCACCGCCTCAGGCCGAGAGCAATTGACCAACACCGCATCGGGCACATAGCGGTCGATGACGGGCGTCAGATCACTCAGAGGCTCACTGGATCGGAGCTTTGTTCCATCATCATCATCGACGGTTATACCGAGCCAGACCGGTTTTCCGTGCCCAGTGGTCGCCAAAAGTCCGCCTTCGGCTTGATCGACAGACGACATGGTTTCAAGCAGAAACAGATCAACGTGATCTTTCATCAATTCGACATGCTCTGCGTAAATCTCGGCCGCCTGACGCGCTGGTGGACATATATCAGGGCGATAGGACGCCCCAATCGGACCGATCGATCCAGCCACACGCCCGCTGCCATGCACATCGCGCGCCTTCTGCGCCGACGCCACAGCATTGTGGGTCAGAACACCCATCTGATCCTCGATATCGACCATACGCAAGCGGTCGCGCAACACAGCATAAGTATTGGTTGTGGCCACCGTGGCGCCGGATCGGAAATATTCGAGGTGAATGTCGTCCACCAGATCAGGATGGTCAATCATCACGCGGGTCGACCAAAGCGGCGTCGGTTGGTCACCTGAGCGTTTCATTATCTCCTGGCCGATCGAACCATCAAGAAGCGTAATGTCGGTCATGATCTGCCTTAATCCGTCACAAGACCCGGCGGGATCAGAACGATCTTTCCAGCCCGGCGCTTTGCGATAAATTCCTCCTGAGCGGCGGCAATATCACGCAATTTGTAGGTTTGCGAGACCCTTGGGCGGACACGTCCGGCCAGGATTTTTTCGACAAGATCGGCGAAAACAGCAGGCGGTTGATAAGTACATCCATGGATCGTGATATCGCGCAAATAGATCCGACGCAGATCCGCCTCGACAATCGGACCCGCAATCGCACCGGCGGTGGCGTAATGCCCGCTAGGTCGCAATGCCTCGATGAGGCTCGCCCAGCCCGGCCCGGCAACAAGGTCGACGACGGCGTGATAGGTTCCGCGAGGCGGCGTCACCTCGCGGTCCAATACCTCTTCGGCGCACTCTTGGCGAACGATTTCTGCTTTGCCGGCGGAACTGACGCCCGTCACATGCGCGCCCAACAGTGCTGCAAGTTGAACCGCCGCGAGGCCGACACCGCCGGAGGCGCCGGTGATCAGCACATGTTGTCCCGAACCGACGCCTGCGCGGTGCAACAGTCCCGCTGCCGTCCCAAAAGCGCAGGGAATCGCCGCGAGTTCGATATCTGAAAGAGGCGCGTGGGTCACATCGTAGAGATCCGCCTCGCGCATTACACAATACTGCGCGAAAGCGCCGTCGAATTCCGAGCCCAACGCCTCGAAACCCACCGGATTGTCCGAGGTGGGGCGCGGTTGGTTGATCGGGCAGATCACACGTCGCCCAACCGCGATGCGGCCTGCGCCCGGACCATGCGCCACAACCTGACCGCACAGATCGCCACCCTGAATTCGCGGGAAATGCAACGCCCCGGCCCAGCCCCCGGCCTCGACATCCTCACCACCTTCTTCTGTCGCGCCGGTGACATCCGAGGAATACCAACCGATGCGCGTGTTGATGTCGGTATTGTTCACACCCGCCGCCAGAACCCGGACAAGGACTTCACCCTCCCCCGGATGGGGAACTGCAATATCCTCGCGATACTCCAGGACTTCTGGTCCACCATGACCCGTCAGATAAACACCGCACATGACATCGGGCCATCCGGGGGCATCATTCATCGGGGTGCTCCGGCACCGGTCCCATTGGGATAATGTCGTGTTTCGCGTTCAGCGCGGCCATGACCTGCTCGTCGGCCAGCTCAGCATCACTTTTGGCTGCCATCTCTGCCAGAAAAGCATCGAATGCCGAAGGCTGCATGATCATGAGCATTCGGGCCGGCATGGCGTCCACGACTTTACAGGCATGTGGTACACCCGGAGGTACATGCAGCGTGGCGCCGGGATGACAACGATGCCATGTGCCGTCGACATAGAAGTCGATGACACCGTCCAGCACATAAAACGTTTCCGCGTGGCTATCGTGCCGGTGCAGACCCAACGCGAAGGTGGCTTTAAGATTGTCTTCCATCAGACAATAGGCACCGCCGGTTTCTTCACCGGTGACCTTCACGAAGGTATGATCGCTTTCCCAGTCATAACTTGTGCCACCACCGGGTGCATGCAGCGTGTAGCGAGCTGTCATCTCTGGCCTCCCGAACAGGCGTTTTCCGTCAACGCGAGATTACTTTGTCGCGGCGCCGTCTATATCCTTGATCCCGAGCAACGCCGCCGCTCCGATCATCAATGCGCCGGAGATCCGATTGATCCACAGACCGGTTAGAGCTTTCACCCGGCCCAACGTGCGGGTCGCCGCCCACCCCCAAAGTAACAAGATCAACCCGTCCACAACCAGATAGGTCCCACCAAGGATCAGTAGCTGCGGCAACACCGGCGCTGCAAGGTCAATGAACTGGGGAAACAACGCCGCGAAGAACACAACCGCATAAGGGTTGGCCGACGAGGTGATGAATCCGTACCGAAAAAGCCGCCCCCGCGGCGCAGCTTCGGCGCGCTCCTGCTGAGGCTTGGATAGCATAAGCTTCAAACCGATCCACGCCAGATAGATCACGCCCAACCATTTTACGACCCATAGCGCGTTTGCATTTGCGGCAATCACCGCCGTCAGGCCAAAGGCGGCCAGAGTCATCTGAGTCGCATTAGCGCTCAGATCCCCGGCAATCGTCGCCAGCGAGCGTTTGACGCCATAGCGCAAAGAATTGGAGATGACCAACAGCTGGCTGGTATCCGGCGGCGTTGCAAAAAACGCCCCCAGAACAATTAGATAGAGCAGGTAGGTCTCGACACTCATGCTCGTATGCGTTCGTTGTCAGGATCCCAGATGGGGGCATCGGGCTGCACCACCGCACGGCAGCGTTCGCCGTATATCTCCACCTCCAGCTCAGTCCCTGGCCCGGCCAGATCGGCCCGCACCATGCCAAGCGCGACAGAGGCGCCAACCCGGTAGCCCCAAGCCCCCGATGTGGTCTCTCCAACAACCTCACCTTTATGCCAGATCGTCGACATGTAAGGTGCGTCCGCATCGCCCGCCTCAACAATCAGCGGCGCAAAGGCCTTGGCCCGTCCACGCTGCTTTTCGGCCAGAAGCGCAGCCTTGCCAGTGAAGTCCTGCGGCTTGTCGAACTTGATGAACCGGTCGAGCCCTGCCTCCAGCAGCGAGTAATCCGTCGACAGATCGCCCTTCCACGCGCGATAGCCTTTCTCCATACGCAATGAATTCAGCGCATACATGCCAAACGGTGTCGCCCCCGCCTCGAGGATCGTCTCATAAATCGCAGGCATATCCTCGTTCTCGGCATGCACTTCCCAGCCCAACTCACCAGTAAAGCTCACCCGGATCAGGAAGGCAGGCTTGCCCGCAAAGCTGCAATGCTGATGCGTGAGCCAGCCCATATCCAGATCGGCATCGGTGAGCGGCGCAAGCATCTCCCGCGATTTGGGTCCTGCCACCAGCAGGGCTGTGCGATCATTGGTGGTCTCGGTAATGGTCAGGTTTTTCGGAGCGTTGTGGCGGATCAGATCGCCATCATGGAACTGCGCCGTCGCCGCCGTGATCAAAACGAAATCATCCTCGCCCAGCCGGATGCAGGAAAATTCCGTCAGGATCCGGCCCCGGCCGTCAGACACATAGACCAGATTGATCCGCCCGATCTTGGGCAGCGCGCCCGTCACGAAGCCACGTAGCCACTCATCAGCCCCCGCGCCCTGCACACGAAACCGCGAAAATCCGGGTAAATCGAGCACGCCACACGCATCGCGCACCGCCTCGCATTCCTCACGGATGCGCGGCTCCCAAGGTCCGGACCGCGCCCATGTCTGGGTTGTCTCTTCGGACGTGTCATCACCAGGCTTGGCAAACCAATTGGCCCGTTCCCAGCCGTTATAGGCGCCCATCACGCCGCCCAGTTCGCGTACCTTGGCGTCGTTCGGTGACAGCTTCTTATCGCGTCCGGCAGACCATTCATGCCAGGGGAAATGCATGGCATATTCGTGGCCATAGACCTCCATCCCCTTGGCAATGCAGTAGTCGCTGTCGGTGTAATCGGTGTAACGGCGCGGATCGACGGCCCACATATCCCATTCGGTCTGACCTTCGGTGATCCATTCGGCGAGCACCTTGCCTGCGCCACCAGCCTGCGCGATGCCAAAGGTAAAGACGCAGGCCTCAAATGCATTCTTCACGCCCGGCATCGGACCGATCAGAGGAAGTCCATCCGGCGCGTAGGGAATAGGCCCGTTGATCACCTTGTTCACACCGCCGGTCTCGAGCAGCGGGACACGGGCCATCGCATCCTCGAGATACCATTCCAGCCGCTCCAGATCGTCGGGGTAAAGCTGAAAGCTGAAGTCCTGCGGGAACGGATCATCGGGCGTCACCCAATGCGCCTTGCAGTTGCGCTCATAGGGACCGAGGTTGAGGCCATACTTCTCCTGCCGCAGGTAATAGGAACTGTCGACATCACGCAGCAATGGCAGCTTGTGACCAGCCTCGCGCGACCATGCCTCGATCTCAGGGATCTCATCCGTCAGCATGTATTGGTGGCTCATCACCATCATCGGCACGGTCCGCCCGCCATAGGGTTTGAACCATTCGCCAACCGTTTGCGCATAGTATCCGGCAGCATTGACCACATATTCACAACGTATCTCGCCCGTTTCGGTCTCAACAACCCACTCCTCGCCCTCGCGCCGTACTCCGGTGGCAGGCGTGAAGCGCAGGATCTTCGCGCCCAGATCGCGCGCGCCCTTGGCAAAGGCCTGGGTCAACTGCGCGGGGTCGATATCCCCGTCATTCGGATCGTAAAGCGCGCCGGAAAGATCGTGGGTTTCGATGAAGGGATACATGCCTTTCAACTCATCAACGCCCATCAGGTTGATATCCATGCCCTGATAACGCCCCATCCCCTTGGCGCGCTCAAATTCCTGCATCCGCTCGTTGGAATGGGCCAGCCGGATCGAACCGGTGACGTGATAATTCATCGGGTAATCCACCGCATCCGAGAGCCCCTTATAAAGCTCTATCGAATAGCGTTGCATGTTCATGATACCCCAGCTCGTCGAAAACGAGGGCACATTACCCGCCGCATGCCAGGTGCTGCCTGCGGTCAACTCATTCTTTTCCAAAAGCACACAATCACTCCAGCCGGCCTTGGCCAGATGATAGAGGCTCGACGCACCGACCGCGCCGCCGCCGATAATAACCACCCGTGCCGTCGAAGGAAATTCCGCCATGTGTTTTCTCTCCCGTTGCGCGCGCCGGTTTCGGTCACGCTCTTTTCGATACAAGGGGCTGACAAGCCGCCCCTTACTTCTGTGTCTGTTCTGGCTTCATCTTGCCAAAAATACTCATTTTCCGGTCCACCTTTACCCCGCCTGACGGCCAATTCTGATGCATACCGCACAAACCCAGGCGACCTGCTGTCCGCCACGGCTCATCTCACACCCTGCCCGGGACCGAGGCACCACCGAGAGCGATGCCGTAGATCACGAAACACGCCGCCAGCGCCCGACGAACGACGATGTGAAAGACCGCATTCAACGCAGCCTGCCCGATACCCGCCCCGATCGCAGTGTAGGTGCAATAACTCAGCGCTGTGATGGTCAGCGCCGTTGGCACGATCAGTCCCATCTGGTCCCATATCGGCACATTTGGCTGCACAAACTGGCTGAAAGCCGCGAGATATCCTGCCACGCTCTTGGGGTTGATCGTCGCAATCGCAAAGGCTTTCCAAAACACCTGTCGCCCATCCACATCTTCCAACTTGACCGGGCGGGCGGCCATGACCCAACCGCGTATCCCTAGACCGATAAGGACTGCTGCGCCCAGAATCTGCGCCACGTGGAACGCCTCGGGTGAGGCGACGATCAGCGCTGTAATACCGGCCGCCGAGATCAAAAGAAAAAGCACCGCCTGCGTCAGGATCGCAGCAACCCCGGGCAGAGCCCGCCAAAAACCCAACGTCATCCCGTTTGAGATGCAATTCACCGCATTAGGCCCGGGCGAAGTTACGAAAACCACCCAGAATAGTGCAAAAACAGTCCATCCCTCGAAGCTCATCCGCGCCGCCTCAATAGACCGGTGGTGCGATCACCCAGATCGCAACAGTCGGCTCGTCATAGGGGTTAGCCCAGCGGTAGGGCTCCTGACGACAGCGAAAACTGTCACCTGGCCCAACCGTGAAGTGTCGGCCACCAATCGTCAGATCGAGACGGCCGGAAACGATGTATCCGACCTCCTGCGTGGGTCGATCTGCGCGATGCTGCATGGCTGATCGCGGCCGAAAGGTGGAGTGGATGACCTCGAAATCATCTGTGAGATCCGGGCTGAGCAGCTCTTCGATAAGTCCTTCTTCACCCGAGCCCATTGGCCGCCGCGCCTCGGAACGCACGACATATCCCTGCTCTTCGGCAGGCGCGCTATTATGGGCGAACAAGAGCGACATTGGCACTCCCAACGCGGCCGCGATCTGGCGCAAATCCGAAATCGAGGGCTCCGATTTATCACGCTCGACCTGACTTAACCAACCGACCGAGCGCCCCAGATCCTCTGACAGAACGGACAGGGTCAGCCCGCGCGCTTTGCGCAAGGCGCGCAAATCGGCGCCCAAGCTTCTTTTGTCCGTGATCGGCGTTTGTTCCATACAACGTGACTTGACCAGATTCGAAATCAACGCTGAAGCAATTTGGTGAAAAAATCAAAGAAAATTTCACGAACACGGCATTGGGGCCTGATTGCGCTTAACCGAAAGGCCAGCGAAGCAACTTAAAGAATAACTCTATGGCGTCTCAAACAATATGTCATAATCTGTCGCCCGCGCCGTCAATCGAAACGCCAACGCTTTGCGAGCTATTGCGTCCCCCACCCTCTGATTTTGCCACTTATATCAGAACTTGGCTGTAACCGCGTAGACAAGTGTGTAGCGCGAAACGGCAACCGCAAACATGCGTCCTGCCTGGGCGAAAAACAAATCTCAACGCGTTTGGCACCGACGATCCGACGAAGAAGTAATGGAGACAATCGCTGCACACTGATTGGTAATGTTTTGACGCTAATCTAACCGGGTTCGAAGCGCCGGAGGGAAAATGGAACTCGAAAGTACAGTACAGAGCGACGTTAACGTGATCAAGGTCGCTGAGACGCGAATTGATGCGGCGTCCGCGGTACGTTTCAAGGATGAAATGCGGATCATAACGGAAGAGGGACCAGAACGCGTTGTCTTGGACCTTTCGAATGTCGCATTTGTGGATTCCAGCGGCCTAGGGGCGATCGTCGCATCCATGAAGCAAATGGGCGACAAACATCGCTTGGAGTTGGCCGGGTTAAACCACGATGTGGCGAAAGTCTTTCGTCTGACCCGAATGGACTCAATTTTCGATATTCATTCCGATGTCGCGTCAGCCCTGTCACCGCGAGGCGCGGAGGAAAGTGCCTAAACTCGGTTGTCGAGCCGGCTCGGATTGGCGAATCGCATGCACATGATCCGACGGTCGCCAGAGCAACAGAGAGAACGCGCGCTTGTTTTGTGACCCGGCATGCTCGTGCCAATTGCCACGACAAAACAAACACGTCGCCGCAGTTTCTATCACAAATGCGGTTCTCGACGCGGTCGCACGCGCTAATGATCAATACGACGCGTGAACTAGACCCAGCCGTTGACAATGACAGATTTTGAAGTTGCCGCACGATATTGCGAGATAGCATCATGATCGACGATCACGCTGATGACAGTGTCTTCCTTGGACTACCCGAAGGGCTATCCGTCGTCTTCGAAACAGAGTTTGAGTCCTCACCTAACAACGTGCGAGACGCGCTGGCCGGTTTGCGCTCTTGTCTGGACAAGATCCAAACCGATGACAATTTCGCCGGGAGTGTGGAAATTGCAGCGGCCGAGGCGCTCAACAATGTAGTCGAACACGCCTATCGCAACGCAGATATCGGCCCGATAAAAATTGCAACATATATGGACCAATCCACGTTGTACCTCGCGATTGTTGATTCCGGTGCTCCTTTGCCAGACACTCTTCCACCTTCAAAAAGGACTTTCGAAAAACCCGACAAGGCCGATGAGCCCCCCGAAGGCGGGTTTGGCTGGAACCTGATCATGCATCTATGCTCAGACGTTCGATATCAACGACTTTCAAATCGAAACCACCTCTTGCTGCGTTTCGCACGGAACTAAAACACCGGCTAAAGCCGTATTCCATTGGTCCAGAAATTGCCGCAAACGCTCCCCAAAACCGCCCGTATTCACCAGCATCACTGAAATGGTAGCTGCATATGGCTTCCCTCGGCGTCGCGCTTTTCAGCCCCCACCCAGTGCGCGGCGCCGAGGACTACTTTTCTCAAAACTGGCATCAAAAGAAGAGCGAAGCAAATAGCCTCGCCGCATTGGCATTTGCGTAAATTCGCCGTAAGAGCCCCCATCTTGTGAGACCAGGAGGGTGGCATGCGAGATTTCGAGCGTCCCGGACGATCCACTGTCTACGCAAGCGAAGGCATGTGCGCGACATCACATCCCTTGGCGACACTGACGGCAGTCCAAATCCTTCAAAAGGGTGGCAACGCGATGGATGCCGCGATTGCCGGGGCCGTGCTGCTCGGGTTTTGCGAACCTCAGATGACCGGCATTGGGGGCGATTGCTTTGTGCTGTACACCCGGCCCGGAGCAACCGATGTTCAGGCTCTCAATGGGTCCGGGCGAGCCCCCCAAGCCGCCAGCGCCGCAGCGCTCAGAGCCAACGGACACGACGTGGTTCCTCCCTATTCACCCCATGCCGTCACGATCCCAGGCGCAATAGACGCATTCTGCGATCTCAGCGAAACGGAAGGCAAGTTGGGGCTCGACGCGCTTTTGTCCCCCGCCATCCACTACGCCGAAGCGGGCATACCCATCGCGCCACGCGTCGCGCTTGATCTGGCCGCGGATACCGAAACCTTGCAGGGCAGCGCCA
>JBCCNY010000015.1:0-18735 GCA_039025595.1 Pseudomonadota bacterium
GGCGCTGATGGCTGCCGATATTCTGGTCTATCACGCCACGCATGTACCTGTGGGCGAGGACCAAAAACAGCATCTGGAACTGACCCGCGACATCGCCATCAAGTTTAATAACGATTTTGGCGTGGAATTCTTTCCTGTGCCCGAGCCGGTGATCGAGGGCGCTGCGACCCGTGTGATGTCGCTGCGCGACGGCTCCAAGAAGATGTCGAAATCCGACCCCTCGGACATGTCCCGGATCAACCTCACCGATGATGCTGACACAATCGCCAAGAAAATTCGCAAGGCGAAGACAGACCCTGAACCGCTGCCCTCGGAAATCGAGGGGCTGGAGGGACGGCCGGAGGCACGCAATCTGATAAACATCTTCGCCGCGCTTAGTGGCCAAAGCGTCGAGGCCGCCATGGCAGAGGTGGGCGGCAAACCATTTGCAGAGTTCAAACCGATGCTGGCCGATCTCGCCGTGGCCAAACTTGCCCCGATTTCCTCAGAGATGGCCCGCTTAATGGAAGATCGCGCAGAGATTGATCGTGTTCTGGCGAGCGGGTCGGATAAGGCGCGGGCCATTGCAGCACCAATTCTGAGGCAAACCTATGAGATTGCGGGCATGGTCGGCGCCTGATCCGATTGGAGCTTCGTGCGCTGACGCGCGATCTCTCGCGGAATTTGCAGAATGGCAACAGGGTCAAAGGCTTCGTATTTTTCCTCGATCGAGTTGAGGAGAACACCATGGCCTATGACATTCATCCAGAGGCCCGGATTGGACATGTGCACCTGAAGGTGGCGAATCTGGAAAGGGCGATCGCGTTTTACCGCGATGTGCTCGGCTTCAAGATCATGCAGACATCCGGTCAATCGGCTGCCTGGTTGTCGGCGGGCGGGTATCACCACCATATCGCTCTGAACACCTGGCAATCGGAAGGCGGTGATCCACCGCTACCGGGGCATACCGGTCTGTTTCACCTGGCTATTCTCTATCCCGATCGCGCCTCGCTCGCGCAAGCCGTGCGCAAAGTGACCGAGGCAGGCATCAAAATCGACGGCGCATCGGACCACGGGGTCAGCGAGGCAGTCTATTTCAATGACCCCGATGGCAACGGTATCGAGCTGTACCGCGACCGCGCCGCCCACGACTGGCCGCGCGATGCGGCTGGGGGATTGGCCATGAATACGCGCAAACTCGACCTGGACGCGCTGCTGGCAGACGCGACGTAACACCGCTGGACCTGCTCCTGCTCGCACCCTAGGGTCGCGAAAAACAGGAATCGGCGATGCCCACGGGAACCCATATTCGTACCTATTTCGAAGGTCGCTGGCATGATGGCGACATTGCCATCATGAAGGCAGCCGATCACGGGACATGGTTGGGATCGAACGTTTTTGATGGCGCGCGCTGCGTGAACGGGTTGTTGCCCGATCTCGATTTGCACTGCGCCAGGGTGAATGCCTCTGCCGCGGCGTTGATGATAAATCCAACCGTCAGCACCGAGGACATGGTTGATATCGTGCGCGAGGGCCTCACCGCCTATGACCCGGAAGCTGCCGTCTATATCCGACCCATGTACTGGGCGCTGGAAGGCGGGCTGTCCGCCGTCATGCCCAAGGAAGATGGTGGCACGGGCTTTGCCATTTGTCTCGAAGAAATCCCGATGGCCAGCCCGGACAATTCCGCCACGCTGACGCGCACGCGGTTTCGACGGCCGGTCCTTGAGGATGCCGTCGTCAATGCCAAGGCGGGTTGTCTGTACCCCAACAACGCCCGGATGCTGGCGGAAGCCAAATCCAGAGGCTACACGAATGCTATCGTGGCCGACGCTCTGGGGAATGTGGCCGAAACCGCGACCGCCAACATCTTTGCCGTTCATGACGGGGTTGTCTTCACGCCGGTTCCCAACGGCACGTTTCTGGCCGGTATCACACGGGCAAGGCATATCAAAAACCTCCGCGCCGATGGGGTCGATGTGGTCGAATGCGTGATGAGTTACCAGGACTTTCATGATGCGGACGAGGTGTTTCTTTCCGGCAACATGACGAAGGTGACACCCGTCACATCCTTCGAGGACACGAACTATCAAATTGGTCCAATTACAAGGCGCGTCCGGGACCTGTACTGGGATTGGGCTGCGTCGAACCGGTAACTTTTTCGAACGATTTTAACGATTTGGCCCGGCATGTGGCGGGTATTTGTCCTCTGACCTGCTATGCCACACAAAATCCAGATAATGCCGACCCCACGCCGCAGTTGTGCCCGAATTCGAAACGATACCTGTATCGATAACAGAGTTTTGAGGTATCGAGCATGGATCGTTTGACAGAAATGGAAGCCTTTGCGACCGTCGTGGACCAAGGTGGGTTCACCGATGCCGCGCGCAAGATGGGCATTTCCAAATCTGCGGTTTCCAAACATGTCTCGTCGCTCGAAGCGCGTCTGGGCGCACGTTTGCTGAACCGGACAACACGTCGGGTGAGCCCGACTGAAATCGGATTAGCGTATTATGATCGTGCGCTGCGGGTGTTGAACGACGCGGGCGAGGCCGACGCGCTCGTGAGCTCGATGCAATCTGACCCGTCCGGTCTTTTGCGCATTTCGGTCGCCACAGATTTTGGCGTGAATCATCTAAGCCCGGTTCTGGGCAAGTTTCTCGATACGTATCCGGAAATCACGGTCAACATGGTGCTGAACAACCGTTATGTCGAATTGATTTCAGAAGGGTTCGACATGGCGATTCGCATTGGTGAGCTCGAAGACAGCTCCTTGCGCGCGCGCAAACTGACAGAAATCAACAAGCGGATGATTGCGAGCCCGGACTATATGGAAAAGCACGGACGTCCGGCAAAAATCGATGATCTGAACGAACACAAACTTCTGCACTATACCAGTCAATCAAACGGCTCCGTATGGAAACTGACTGCGCCGTCCGGCGAAAAACGTCAGGTCCGCACAGCGGGCGGCCTCTCTGTCAATGATGGTCAGTCATTGCTGAACGCTGCGATTTCCGGCTTTGGCATCGCATATCTTCCCAGCTTTCTTTATGCTGAGCCACTTCGCGAAGGCAAAGTGGTGGATGTGATACCCGATCTACCTTTGGAAACTCAGGGCATTTACGCCGTGTATCCACCGGGGCGTTTCACTCAACCGAAGGTACGGGCATTCATTGACTTTCTTGTCAGTGTTTTTGCCGAGAAAGGCCCGACCGACTGGTAGAGCGTCGCGACCGGCTCATCCTCATTCCTGTCAGAATTTCTGCACGACAGAGGGCTCTTGCCCGGGCGTGTCTTTGCGCCATGTCTAGCAGCGCAAGTCCAAGGCTGAGAGGATTCCATGGCCGAACCCACCCTACTTCTGATTTCCGGATCCCTGCGCGCAGGCTCATTTAACCGAATGTTGCTGGCGGAAGCCGCGACAGCCTTCGGCGCAGCGCTAGTGATCAATGCTGACCTGGACCTGCCACTTTACAATGGCGACCTGGAAGATGCCCAAGGTATCCCTGAAAGCGTGCAGACCCTAGCCGATCAGGTGAAAGAGGCCGATGCCCTGATCATTTCGACGCCGGAATACAACAAGGGCATAAGTGGTGTTCTGAAGAACGCGCTCGACTGGCTCAGTCGTTCGGGTATGGGGAACTTTCGCGACAAGCCCACCGTCCTGATGTCAGCGACGGCTGGCCGGACCGGGGGTGAAACCGCGATTTACATGACCACAGCATGCCTCGGCGCTTTTCAGGTCAGAATTGTGTCAGGTCCCCCAGTTCTGGTCGCGGCCGCTCACGATCAATTTGACGAGAACGGCAAGTTGACTGAGAAAAGCTATCAGGATGCTCTGAACGGGCGGATGGAGAACCTGCGCAAGGTTGTTGAATCGGCTTAGACAGCGGATGCCGCGCGGAGATACGGATTTTCAGCGGGACAAAGCACCAAAGGGAAATGGATTGCGTCTGGTCAACCCGCTGCGGTCCTCGCGCAACTGATTTTCGACCTGCGTGTCGATGGCATTTCGAAGTACCTCGTTCGGGCAACGGTTCAAGAAAGCGACGCTGCCTTCGGTGTCCAAAGAGCGTGGATTGCACAGGTTGTCCACATACTGGCGTCGATCTCGCGCGGTCGAACCCAGACGTAGAATATCGCCCGCCTCCGCCTCCGCCTCGCGCCGTGGCCCTGTCAGATGGGGTCGACACAGACCACTGCGCAGCATACCCGTCGCGACATCGCGGCCCTCCTTGGCGCATTGCGCCTGAGGACCTTGCGGGCTCTGCCAAACGCGGCAGGTGATATCGCCACCGCGCAAAAAGGTATTCAATAACGCCTTGGCAGAGCGTCCCTCTTCAACGGAGAGTTCGGGGCATTGCACCCCGTGCAACCGGAAGATTTCGCCGTCAAGTTCCACCATATCCCCCGATATGGCTCGCCAGATCCGCGGCTCGTTCTCTATAGCCCGAGGCGCGGGGTCAGTCGCAGACACGGCTTGCGCGATACAGATGGCGAGCAAAACAGCGAGACACCTCATACCGACCCCCGGCTACATTCCGTCATCACCGGAACGGAATCTTCCACTCGAAAACCGATCGGTATGTTATCCTGGCCGTCCAGAATGAGGTCAGCCATCACCTCTGCGATTTTTGGCGCCATTCCAAAGCCAATCTTGAAGCCGCCATTGGCAATGAAATGATTGGGACGCACCGGGCAGGGCCCGAGCATCGGCGCACGGGATCTGGCGCGGGGCCGGACGCCCGCCCATCTCTCCAACACCGGAGCAGTCGCAAGGCATGGCACTGCCCGCCGGACCCGCTCGATCAGCCCGTCGAGTTGGGTATCAGTCTGGTCCGGCCCAGTGTATTGGCGCTCCGACGTGGATCCGATAGCGGTGGTCCCATCCGCATGGGGAATAACATGCAGCGTATCTGCAAAGATCTGCGGGGCATGGTTCACGTCGTAGGCCAGCAAGGCCGCCTGTCCTTTGATACCCGTTCCGACGGAAACCCCCAGCAGACTGGACAAATCTTTTAAGCCGGAGACGCCAGTGGCATCGACGACAAGACCGCGCACCTGTGCCTCTTGGGTCATGCGGCCACCCAGCGCCGTGACCGCCCGAGCGAGTGCTGCGCAGGCTTGGCGGGGATGCAGCCTTGCACTCAACGTATCATGAACCACAAGACCCGTTGGACTTCGCGGTGCAAACTCAAAGTCGGACGCAGTTTCGATGCGCCACTCCGCGCGTCCTTTCCAAAGAGAGAGAGCGGCTTCACTGCGACGACGCGCCAATCGTAGTGCCGCGTCATCTTCGATGGGTTGCACCCGCCCGGTCCGGGCATAGCCCGAGGAGATCCCGGCCACCTCTTCCACCTCTCGCCAGAAGCTCTCCGCCAAAAGCAGGCTGTCCAGTTGAAAGGCCTTTTTGGGATTCCAGTTCTCCGGCACATGGGGCGCCAAGGCCCCAACAATCCCGCCAGAGGCACCACCACCCGGACCGGTCGGGTCAACGACCTCAACGGTTGCACCACGGCGCAGACACACAAAAGCGATCGACAAGCCTAGGATACCAGCGCCTTTGATTGTAATCTCCGCCACGCGGAAATGCTCCTTTCGGTTGGCCGTATATCCTCATAACAAACGCCTCGACAGATTGCATCGGATCGTCTGATCAATTTGCTGTTGGCCATAGGTAGCGATGACGGGAGGCGAAGGCTTGGCTGATCTTGAATGGGGCGACCGGGACGTGCCTGTCTCAGTGAGGTTCAACGACCCCTATTACAGCCTCGATCATGGTTTGGAAGAGACGCGGTATGTCTTCTTGCAGGGCAACGGCCTGCCAGAACGCTTCCGCGACGGGTTTCACATCGCCGAGCTCGGTTTTGGCACCGGGCTGAACCTGCTGGCGGCGTTGCAGCTTTGGCGATCAACGGGTGTCTCGGGCGTGCTTCATTTCACCTCCTTCGAGGCCTTTCCGATCGCCCCTGACGATATGCGCCGCGCTCAGATGGCTTTCGACGATCTGGAGCCCTTGGCCACAGAGCTATCCCCGCATTGGGGCAAGGATGAGATCACCCTGCCCGACCTGCATTTTCGTCTGATCAGGGGCGATGCCCGCCGCTTGCTGCCCGCTTGGACCGGCCAGGCCGATGCCTGGTTTCTAGATGGGTTTTCACCCGCCAAGAACCCCGAGCTTTGGGAGCCGGACCTGTTGGCTGAGGTCAGCAAACATACAAGCCCGGGCGGGACCGCCGCAACCTATACCGCAGCAGGCGCTGTACGTCGCGCTCTGATAGAGGCAGGGTTTGACGTGACCCGCATTCCGGGCTACGGGCGCAAACGGCATATGAGTGTTGCCCTGAAAGGCTGAATACCTTGCGATGACCGAACAGAACACGCGCCTTGGCATCCTGCTGATGGTGACGACCACGTTCATTTTTTCCGTCCAGGACGGGATCTCGCAGCATCTGGCGCGGGAATACAACGTTTTCATGGTGGTGATGATCCGCTACTGGTTTTTTGCTGCTTTTGTCATGACCGTCGCTCAGCGGCAGGCTGGCGGATTACGCGCAGCGGCGGCGACCAGGCAGCCTTTGCTGCAGAGTTTTCGCGCCGTGCTGCTGGTTGCCGAGATTTGCGTGATGGTCTTGGCATTCACCTATCTTGGCCTTGTCGAAAGCCATGCCATTTTTGCAGCCTATCCCCTGCTGATCGCGGCGCTTTCGGGCCCCGTGCTGGGGGAGCAGGTGGGCTGGCGCCGATGGACGGCGATCGGTATCGGCTTTGTCGGTGTGGTGATTATTCTGCAACCCGGTGCCGGGGTCTTTCGGCCTGAGGCGATGATCGCTGTGGCCTCTGCCTTCATGTTCGCGCTTTATGGACTGCTCACGCGCTACGCCGCCCGACAGGACAGCGCGGCCACCAGCTTTTTCTGGACGGGCACGGTCGGAGCGGTGGCAATGACCGTGGTCGGGATCTGGTTTTGGGAACCGATGCGCGCCTCGGACTGGGCGTGGATGATCACGCTCTGTTTCACAGGGGCGGCGGGGCATTACACCTTGATCAAATGCTACGAGGTGGCAGAGGCCAGCGCGGTGCAACCTTTCGCCTATCTCCAACTCGTTTTTGCAAGCCTGATCGGACTCATTGTTTTTGCCGAGACGATCCGAACCAATGTCGCTCTCGGCGCAGCGTTGATCGTCGGCGCGGGCCTATTCACGCTATGGCGCCAACGGCAAGCCGAGAAATAACGACGCCATACTCCTAATCTTCTATCCCTTTGCTGTCGCTTGGGCTACGCTCAGTTTGGGAGAACTGGGGGCGGCTACAAGCATGCGCGGCATCGCCAAAACAGCGCTTGTTTTATGTGTGTCATTCCTGATGGCATTGCGCGTGGTCGCGCATCCATTGGTTATGCAAGCTCCGGCACCAGGGCTTGTGGCGCTCTGCACCAACGGCCAGATTGTCTATTTTTCGCTCGAGACGGGACAACCTGTCGAAGGTGAAACAGGTCCAGAACAGATCAAATGCCCCTACGCGGGTCTGACGGCTCTGAACGTTCTGGGCGCCTCGGACCTGTCTTTCGATTTGATTGCATCAACAGCTTCAGATCGATCCTTGACCCAAGACCAGTTGCGTGTCGCCCGACAGCCACTGATCCATGCGGCACGCGCGCCGCCATCCCTCTCGTGAGACCGAAAAACAAGTAAAGGACCGACGGTGAGACGCCGTACCGGTCGATGAAAGATCACGAGGAAACTATGATTGTAAAATACCTGCGCGGCGCAGCGATTGGCGCCTGCACGGTCCTTGGGCTTGCAACAACAGCAGCCCTTGCCGATAGCGCCCATAGCGGCCACTCCCCCGACGCTGCGATCCGCGCTGATGGCCATGCGCCAATCGGTGTCATGGGCGATCACCTGCATAAGCGGGGCGAAGTGATGCTTTCCTATCGCTTTATGCGCATGGAGATGGACGGCAGCCGGATCGGGACGTCCAGCGTATCGCCTACGGAGATTGCGACCACTGTGCCAAACCGCTTTTTCGGTCTTCCGATGCAGCCGCCAACATTGCGGATCGTTCCCACGGACATGACTATGGATATGCATATGTTTGGCGCGATGTATGCCCCGACCGACAGGATCACGCTGATGGCGATGGTTCCCTATATCTCAAAATCGATGAACCACCTGACCTTCGGGGGACCGACAGGACCTGCAGTCTTAGGCGGCTTTCAGACAGAGTCCGACGGCCTGGGCGACATCAAGGTCTCGGCGCTTGTAGGTGTCATGGACCGGAAGACCGGGAACAGCCATCACAAGATGCATTTGAATATCGGCCTTAGCCTACCCACCGGCTCGATCACGGAAACAGGACGGATCCTCACACCGATGGGCGGGCGGCCCGTGGTGCGTCTGCCCTATTCCATGCAACTGGGATCAGGAACCTACGACCTGCTGCCGGGGATCACCTATACGGGGCGCAGCGGGGCTGTCGGCTGGGGCGCTCAGGCAAGAGGTGTCCTGCGACTGGGTGACAATGACGAAAGCTATACGTTGGGCAATGAGCTCGCTCTGACCGGGTGGATCAGCTATCAACCGCAACCCGCCATCAGCTTTTCGGGTCGGATCGAAGCAAAGACGCTTGGCGATATCGACGGACAGGACCCGTTGATCGTAGGCCCGGTACAAACAGCCGATCCAGACAATTATGGCGGCGAAACGATTAACCTGTTGGCCGGCGTGAATTACGTCTTCCAACGCGGCGCGTTACGCGGCCATCGCTTTGCGCTGGAGGCCGGCGTGCCGATCTACCGCGATCTCAATGGCCCGCAGCTCGAAACCGATTGGACCGTCACTGCAGGCTGGCAATACGCCTTTTGACCGAACGGGATAGCGGAGCGCGATCCGCACTCCCATATTCAACTTAACCACATCAACGGAGGTTGACATGTTCACGAAATTCACCCGGATCACGACTTTGGCTCTTGTTACGGCCACAACCGCAACGGCGCATGATTACACAGCGGGCGACATGGAGATCCAGCACCCGATGGCCTTTGAAACCGCAGAAACCGCCAAGGTGGGCGCGGGGTATCTTACCATCGTGAACTCCGGTGACGACGCGGATCGGCTTCTCGAAGTGCGGGCGGATATCCCCCGGATCGAGCTGCACGATATCGAAGACAATGACGGCGTCGTCAAAATGGTCGAGATGGAAAACGGCATCGAAATTCCTGCGGGCGAGACTGTCAGTCTGGCGCCGGGCGGGCTGCATATCATGTTCATGGGGCTTGAAAGCGCTCTGGTGGCTGGCTCAGAAGTGCCCGCAACCCTGGTTTTTGAGCAGGCTGGCGAGGTCGATGTTGTCTTCAAGATCGAAGAGCGCGGCAGCGCGATGAAAGAGCATGATCACGGCGATCATTCCGATCACAGTCACTGACGAGTAACCATTCGCAGATTGTCGTATCGATAGTCTTTACGCGAATACGACGGGCCCCGCGGGGGTTAATCGCTCTTGGCGGCGAATGTATTGCCAGCCAGCTCTTTGCTAAACGGCACCGGGTGCGGATCAAGCCCCAGACGTGCCCGATAAACAGGCAAGCTTTCTGAGACGCGCATGATGTAATTACGCGTCTCGGAAAACGGCACATGCTCTACCCAGTCGATGATGTCGACCACGCCCGAGCGCGGATCGCCGAAACGAGACATCCAGCGCGGCGGACGTCCGGGCCCGGCATTGTAGGCCGCTGACATCATGACAATGTTTCCATCAAAAAGCCGCGCCATGCGCGCAAGATAAGCGGCGCCCAAACGAGCATTATAGGACCAATCGGCATAGAGCCGAGCGCGGCTATGATCGCTCTCTGAGAGCGCGTTTGCCATTTCCGCGGCTGTCGCGGGCATCAATTGCATCAAACCCATCGCGCCCGCCCCGCTGGTCACGTAGGTATCGAATTCACTTTCACGACGCGCGATGGCGAGCGCAAGCTCGATAGGAACCTGTAAATCCAGATCCTGCATCGGGTGAAGCGCGAAATAGGGCGCGGGAACCGAAAGACCTCGTTTCGCCGCCGCCTTACCCATCATGACTTGCAGATGCGGTGAGCCCAACGCCTCGATCGCGGCCCCAAGATTGGCAAGCGCTTCGGGGTCGAGACGGCTGGCCAAATGTGTAAAGAAACGTTCGGCAAGGTTCACCTCGCCTGAGGCATAGAGAAGCACGCCAGCCTGATAGACCAGATTTTGGGTAAACGCCGCTGCGCGCCAATCGGAGGCATTCGTCTCACCCGAAAGGGTCGTATCAAAGGCAAACCCTCCGCGCTCGGCCGCGAGCAGCCCATAATAACTGGTTTGATGCAAAGCCCCCAATTCATAGGCAATCTGCGCCGCCTCCTGATTGCCCGCCGCCTCTTCCGCACGACCCAGCCAATAGCCTGCCCGCCCTAAGGAAATCGGTGTTTTGACAGCAACCAGGAGATTTCGAAAATGGCGCGCCGCGAGGTCTGGATCATCCAGGTATGTCAGCGCCAGATACCCTGACAGCCATTCCAGATCAGCATAAGAGCTGCCTTCAACAAGTCCGTGAACCGAGGCGATGTCATAGGCTGTCCGGCCTGCCCCATCACGCATCCTGTCGCGGGCGAGGTCACGACGCTTGCGCGCCCATCGCTCTGGCTCTCCCAGACCGTCCTCTCGCTGGCTCTGACGCAGCAGGACGGCGATGGCTTCATCTTGACGGCCTTTGGCAAGATGGCGATTGAACAATGCAAAGGCGATGTGAGGGTCTGACCTGGCCTCTGAGGCCAGGGTTGCAAGGCGCTTGTCCGCACCGTTCTGGCCGCGCTCGATCATAAGCCGCGTTTGCACCAGATCCCGATGGGCGGCATCAACGAGAGGCAGCATGTTGTCTATATCCTGCAACCCCCGCCATGTGGCCATATCCAACCTTGCCGCATGATGACGCGAAAGCAGCTCTGGGTAGGTGGTGATAAACTGATCGTGTTCGTCAGAGGTCAAATCGAGGGTGACCCAAGCCAACACGATGGCGACCTCTCCATCGCCCTGCCGGCCGACGGATTTCAAAGCCCTGGCATAGGCCAAAGCCCCTAAACCAGTGAGCGGCTGGCCGGCATCGAAAAAGGCCACGACCTGGTCAGGTCTTGCATCGATCATCGCCAGCTCTGACCGGGCCCGTAATGTGCTGTGCCCAGGCCAGTCTGGATACGTTTCCAAAAACTGCAAAACCTCTTCAGGATTGCCAAGCCCGTCCCGCAGACGCATCCAGTCGACTAGGGCACTGGCCGCCGGACCATCACGCATCGCAAGTTGCGCAGCCCTGTCCCAACGGCCATCGCGCGCTGCGCGAAGAGCATGTTTCAACGGCCGAGGCGCAATGCGAGCCGGCTCCGCCCCCACCAGAGAGGCACCGGTCGCGGCATTCTGAGACCATGTTCCCGAGGGTTGGGAAATGAGACTGAGCGAAGCGAAGAGAGCCAGAAGGGCACGACTATGGAACATATCTTGCATTTTCTACTGCGGCAGAGATAGACAGCCCAAATCTAAAGAGCTGCCTTAGGGGCGTCCATTCACAATAGGTGCTGCGGGCAACGAACGCGTTAACGTGACAAAAAAAGCCCTCAGAAAAGAAGGCCTGACAACAGAAGGAGCGTGCGATGTTCAAGGGGTCCTTTCCCGCGCTGGTCACACCATTCAAAAACGGTGAACTTGATCTCGAAACGCTTAAATCGTTGGTAGAATGGCATATCGGCGAAGGCAGCCACGGACTTGTTCCCGTCGGAACGACCGGCGAAAGCCCGACGCTGAGCCACGAAGAACACGAATGTGTGGTGGAAGAGGTGGTGCGCGCGGCGGCAGGTCGTGTTCCTGTCATTGCAGGCGCAGGCAGCAATAACACCGTCGAATCGATCCGGTTCATGCAGCACGCAGCAAAAGTCGGTGCCGATGCAGCGCTCGTTGTTACGCCCTATTACAACAAGCCGACGCAGCGCGGGCTTGTCGCGCATTACACAGCGCTGCACGATTGCTGCGACTTGCCTATCATCATTTACAACATACCAGGGCGGTCCGTTGTTGATATGACACCGGAGACAATGGCAGAACTTTCCGAACTACCGCGTATCGTCGGGGTAAAGGACGCCACCGGCGATCTCGCCCGGGTCAGCCTGCAACGCATGAGCTGTGGGCAGGATTTTGTTCAGATTTCCGGGGAAGATGCGACAGCCCATGGGTTCAACGCTCAGGGCGGCGTGGGGGTTATTTCGGTTACGGCCAATGTCGCCCCAAAACTCGTGGCGGAGGTGCAAAATGCCACGCTCGCCAACGATTACGCGTCAGCGTTGGAGATACAGGACCGGCTCATGCCGCTGCACAAGGCGATTTTCACTGAGCCAGGCTTGGTTGGCGCAAAGTATGCGATGTCAAAGCTCGGGCTGTGCAGCGAAGAGGTGCGGTCGCCTCTCACAGGTCTGAGCGACGATACCCGCACGCTCGTTGACGGCGCGCTGCGCTCTGCCGGTTTGATGAATTAAAAAGGCACGATCTGCGCGCCTCCCGTGGTTGTTGATCAGGCGGCGTCGCCAATTTTGTCTTGCGTTTTCGTTGTGAAGTCGGACGCGTCGTGACGTTCATGCAATTGCTCACTGGGATCACCCGACGTACGGTTTACCATCCGACCGCGCTGTACCGTCGGACGCTCCAGTAGCTTTTCGGCCCACTGCACGACGTTCTTGTATTCGTGGACCGATAGAAATGTGCCTGCATCATACTGGCGCCCGAGTGCGAGGTTCCCGTACCAGGGCCAGATCGCCATATCGGCAATCGTGTACTGCTCGCCCGCGATATAGGGGCGATCGGCAAGACGCTTGTCCAGCACATCGAGCTGGCGCTTTGCCTCCATGGCAAACCGGTCTATCGGATAGCGATATTTCTCAGGTGCATAGGCATAGAAATGTCCAAAGCCCCCCCCGAGATACGGCGCACTGCCCATTTGCCAGAAGAGCCAGTTGAGCACTTCGGTACGTCCTTGGCCCAAAGATGGAAGGAAGGCGTCGAACTTCTCAGCCAGATGCAGCAGGATCGACCCGGATTCAAAGACTTTGAGAGGCGTCTCGCCCGAGTGATCCACCAGGGCGGGAATCTTTGAATTCGGATTGACGTCCACAAAGCCCGATCCGAACTGATCACCCTTACCGATCCGAATGAGCCACGCGTCGTATTCTGCATCATGACCTGCCGCCAAGAGTTCTTCGAAGAGGATCGTCACTTTCACCCCATTCGGAGTACCTTGGGAATAAAGCTGAAACGGGTGTTTGCCCAAAGGCAGCGCCTTTTCATGCCAGGCGCCCGCCGTCGGTCGATTGGTAGAAGCGAACTCTCCCCCGTTTTCTCGTTCCCATGTCCAGACTTCGGGCGGGGTGTAGATCTCTTCGCTCATCGCAATGTCCTTTCGGCTGTCAAGCCGACAATAGACATACATCCATGAGCGACAAGAGCGCCCGGCTGCACATCAGATGTGCAATGGGAGCACCTTAACGGCCTTAGACCTCATCAGGTAGGGGTTCCGATGACGGGTCGCGCGGTAGATCGCCCGCGCCGTATCTCTGCGCGAGCTTCATTTCGAAAACCTCTTGCCTGTGCACCCAGGTGTATTTGTTGTCTTCCCGCGTCGGCGCCCAGTAGAGCACGCCGCCATAGCGCCAAGGATCGAGCACCATACCCTCATTCATTGTGTCGCCCCTGGCGGAGACAATGACGGTGGAGTGATCGATCAGCAGCCGTGTATGTGAATTGGCAATTGCTCGATGCGTGATCAATGTCTGGAATTGTTCTTGCTCGAGCCGTCTTTGCATATCCTCGGCCCAGTGCCAGCACAAACCGCGCGGGCGGGTACCGGCATTAACCTTCATATTATGGACAATCGGCGGATCGGTGACACCGTATTCCTTCTTTAGCTGCCTGGGATAGGTGACCGAGATTCGGGCTGCGCGCTGTGCCTCTCTGGGGTTGATCGAGGAGTTGAGCGCTTTGATGCCCCGTGCGAGTTGGGCCACCTCGTCAGGCGCTTGCTCCGGCACATATCCCGCACAAGCGGAAAGACCCGCAACCGAGAGAAGCGACAGGGTAAAACTGCGTCTGGAAACCATGCTTTGCTGCTCTGATGCTCTGATTGTCAAAGAATGGTTTGGTGCTAACGAAGGGCAGGCCGGCTGTCGAGTATCGGCCTACAACCCCTCGCGCAAATGTCAGATTTCAAAAGATAACGACGGAGCGAATCGATTCGCCCGAATGCATCAAATCAAACCCTTTGTTGATGTCTTCGATCCCCATCGTATGGGTGATCATCGGGTCGATTTCGATTTTTCCTTCCATGTACCAATCTACGATCTTGGGGACATCTGTGCGCCCGCGAGCGCCTCCAAAAGCTGTCCCACGCCAGATCCGGCCGGTTACCAGTTGAAAAGGTCGCGTTGCAATCTCTGCTCCGGCAGGGGCAACGCCGATGATAATACTCTCTCCCCAGCCCTTATGCGCGCATTCTAGTGCGGCCCGCATCACACTGACATTTCCGGTGGCATCAAAGGAATAATCAGCCCCACCACCCGTCAGTTCAACCAGATGAGCAACGAGATCGCCCTCGATCTCAGACGGATTCACGAAATCCGTCATGCCGAACTTCTCGGCCATCTCCTTTTTACCTGGATTCAGGTCGACCCCAACGATCTGATCGGCGCCAGCGAGACGAAGACCCTGGATCACATTGAGCCCGATGCCTCCCAGACCGAAGACAACACCGCGGCTGCCGATCTCCACTTTGGCGGTATTCATGACAGCGCCGATACCGGTGGTCACACCACAGCCAATGTAACAGATCTTGTCGAATGGCGCGTCGCTGCGCACCTTGGCCAGCGCAATCTCAGGCAGAACCGTATGGTTGGAAAAGGTCGAGCATCCCATGTAATGCAGGATCGGCGTTCCATCGAGCATCGAAAAACGAGACGTTCCGTCCGGCATCACGCCCTGCCCCTGGGTCGTTCGGATTTTTTGGCACAGATTGGTCTTGGGATTGAGGCAATAGTCACATTCACGACATTCCGGCGTGTAAAGCGGGATCACGTGGTCACCTGGTGCCAACGAGGTGACACCCGGCCCGACCTCAAGGACAACGCCTGCGCCTTCGTGACCCAAAATAGCAGGGAACGCTCCTTCTGGATCGGCGCCCGACAAGGTGAAATCGTCTGTATGGCAAAGTCCGGTCGCCTTGATTTCAACCAGAACCTCGCCAGCCTTTGGTCCATCCAGATTGACATCCATGATTTCCATCGGCTTGCCGGCTTCCAAAGCGACGGCTGCTGTTGTGCGCATGTCATTCCCCTCCGCAGTTTTCAACGACTGTGATCGAAACCACAGACCAATTCAACAAGCCGTTTTACCTGGGGGGGTTCCGCGACCGGTTCGTCAGGGGTGGCGAGTGCAGACGCGTCAAGAACTGTGCTTCGACAAAAAAGGCGCCTTTTGTCATGCGTTTGACGTCAACGCGATGCAACGGCTTGCCTTGCTTCATGAGTTGATAAATGCTGCGGCGGATCATTTGGGAGGTTGCGTTATGAGATACGCCGCTCTTATCACAGTCTTTGTCGCGGGTTGCGCGCCCAGTTTACCGCCGCCAGTGACGCCTGATCCGGGAGAAGGTGTCGGTTTATCTGACAATGGTCTGATTGAACGCACCCCGGACACATGCGGATTACCCGATTTCCAGCCGCTGGTGGGCCAGCCCGCCGACAGCGTGAACACTGTGGTGTCCGATCAGCCTGTACGGATCATCACCCCGGGCAGCATTGTGACGAATGAGTACAATCCTCAGAGGGTCAATGTGGATGTGGACGGCAATAATGTCATCACCAACGTAAGGTGCGGGTGACAGCTCGGTCAGGTGCCACCCGAAGCTATCACAGCCTCAGGCTGCTCGCGCAATGTAAGCTTCCAGTTCGTCTTTTTTCACGACCGTTACGTTGTGAATTCCCAAAAATGCCAGAACATGTTTGAGATAGGGCGTAGCATAGTCGGCATCAGACCCGATTGGCGTTCCGCCTGCGGCGACTACCACGACGGCTTCTTTATCAGACAGAAGGCCACGCGGACCTTCGGCGGTGTATTCAAATGTTCGCCCAACCCTGGCGACCTGATCAATCCATAACTTCAGCGCAGCCGGGATCGAAAAATTATAGATTGGCGTGCCGATGACGATCTTATCGGCGCTCTGCAGTTCGTCGACGAGCGCATCCGACAGCTCCAGCGCGGCGTTCTGATCTGCACTCCGCTCATCCGGCGCTGTAAATGTCGCCTCAACCCATACCTTATTGACTTGAGGCAAAGGTGTCGCCGCCAGATCGCGACGCAGGATAGTGGCATCTGCGAACGAGGCAACCACTTTGCGGCTGAGCTCGCGGGTGACAGAGCCTTCATCACGAGCGGAGGCATCAATGTGCAAAACTGTCTGTGTCATGTTCTTTTCCTGTTGAAGTGGACCGCGGGTGGCGCCCGTTTGGACGATCTAACAAATGACTTGTGCCCTGAAAAACACAACTGTATTATTATCACAGTTTCTGTTCTTTCATGCACATAGGCCGATACCAATGGATAGCTGGGATGAAGTAAGGACGGCTTTTCAGGTCGCGCGGGTCGGAACGGTCAGCGGCGCGGCGGATGTCTTGGGCGTTCACCATGCGACGGTCATTCGCCACATTGATGCGCTCGAAACCCGATTGGGGGTCCGCCTTTTCCAGCGCCATGCGCGCGGATATACAACCACTGAGGCGGGCGAGGATCTGCTGCGCGTCGCACAAGCCACAGACGATCAATTCAGCCAGCTTGCGGGTCGAATCCGGGGCCGCGGGCATGATGTCAGCGGTGAATTGGTGGTCACGTCGCTTGGTGGTTTCAGCCATCTTCTCGTGCCTGTCCTTGCGGATTTTCAAAAAGATCACCCCGATATTATCGTGCGCTATCTAACCGGTGAGCGGCTGTTTCGCCTCGAATACGGGGAGGCGCATGTTGCGATCCGTGCAGGGTCTGCGCCAGATCAACCCGATAATGTGGTCCAGCCTTTCTTCACCCAGGCTGTCACGCTCTATGCCAGCGATCACTATATCGCGCATCACGGCCTGCCACGATCTGTGGATGAATTTGGGCAACACTATTTTGTCAGCGCGGATGATCCCAAATCGCGTGCCCCTTTCGCCAAGTGGTTACGCGAAACGGTCGAGGACACGAGGATCGTCTTCCGGAGTGGCGATGTACATGCGCAACGCCGGGCCGTGAAAGAAGGGGCTGGCATCGGTTTCATGTCCAGATTGCAAGCGCAGGAGCTGGGCGGGCTGACCGAGGTTGTCCCCCCACGCGATGAATGGAGCGCGCCTTTGTGGCTGGTGACACATATGGATTTGCACCGCACGACCAAGGTTCAGGCTTTTCTGAGCTTTCTCAAAGATCGCGCACGGTCCTGGGAAGATCTCTGATCTCCGCACATTAGATAAGGCCAGTATCTTCCAGCTGTTTTTTCAATAGATCGAAGTCAATCGGAGCATGCGTTTTGTCGCGCAAATCGCTTTCCCGACGGTTTGCCAACGCATTGATCGTGACCAAATCGACATCGCAAAAGGCCCGTATCTGCGAGGTCAGTGCAGAGACAATTTCTGGCCGGTTGCGCCGCTGGATCAGACCCAAGGTGGTGCCCACACTGATAGCAAAAGGCGCTAGATGAAAGGCCGAGCCATCGGCCCCCACGATGTGACTGGCGGCACGGTAGCGCGCGGATTGCTCCTCAAGACTATGCTTTTGGGGATGAAAAACCTCGTATCCAGACTGCGTCATCAGCGCTTCGATACGCTCCTCCTGATCCACCATCTGTTCCTCGCGTTTGAGTTGCCGGCGCGAGACGTAAAGCAGGTCGGGCCCGTTCGGCATGATCCGCTCTGCCACGCGCGACCGGGCAAATCGTCGAAATCTCTCCGTGCCTTGCGACCAACGCAAATGACCAATGCCTTGCGTGGGCACGACCAGCGTTTCCACCTGCAAGGGCCGTCTGACAAGGTAGACAGGTAAACCGCCAGTCAACAAATCGAGGAAAGGAGCAAAGCGGCGACGAAAAACCGCTTCGAAATCAATGTCACGTTTGGGAATAATCACGAGTCCATCATAGTCAGCATCTTCCGAAGCCCAGAGGCGGGAAACACATTCCAGAAGAAAGTGACCAAAATGGTGACGGCCGACCCCTGCAAAGAGATGCCGACCGGGCAGACGCGCCTGGGGCTCAGGGCGGGCGCAGGTCGCGGTAAACCGGTTGGCCGAAATCAGGGTGCGCGATATCTGACAAAAACTGCCATCATCCCGAAAGACCCCACAGGCCATATCATCGCCGGGTAGCATCGGGGCGATAACGGCTTCTGCGAGTGTCTCGGTACGAGGATCAGGTACGGCGTCGAGAGACAGCGTTTCATTCCGCGCGACGGACTTATCCATCCTCGCCCAACTCCGTTTCCAGAAACCGCTCGAATGCGTCCAGGTTCACCGGTTCGAACTGACCAAAGCTTTGCATCCAGACGCTGGCCGCGCGCATCGCATCTGGCTCAAGCTTGCACCATTTGACCCGGCCTCGCCGCTCCTGACTGATAAGTCCGGCCCGGCTGAGAATGGTGAGATGCTTGGAAATCGCAGCCAGAGAAATCTCAAAGGGTTCTGCGACATCTGTCAC
>JBCCNY010000016.1:0-18377 GCA_039025595.1 Pseudomonadota bacterium
ATCGGCAGGTGCGAAAGCGGCCACTTGGGTCATGCTTCGATTGCCGCTGGAAGTGTCGCCGCTCTTTCGGGAATGGCTGGCAGCCCATTACCCGGACCGGGCAGGGCGGGTTATGAGCAAGGTGCGTGATATGCATGGCGGCCGCGATTATGCCTCCGATTGGGGGCGTCGGATGCGGGGCAGTGGGCCTTATGCGGAACTCATTGCCCAAAGGTTCCGTCTGGCCACGCGGCGCCTGGGGTTAGATCAACCGCAGCCCGAATTGCGCTGTGATCTTTTCGCCGTGCCCAAAGCGCCGGAGGCGCAGTTAAGCCTGTTCTGATCAGAATGCGGGAGGCGTTTTTGATCCTTATCTAATCTATACAAGTAGTTTCATAGTTACAAAATGAATGATGCAGATACAGACGACATCGCCGATGGGTTCGCGGCCATCGGGTCACGCGCCCGGCTGACTATCATAAAGCTGCTGGTCCGCGCCGGCTCAGAGGGGCTTTCGACCGGTGACATTCAGCAGCGCACGGGCGTACCGGCCTCCACGGTGTCGCATCACCTGCGCGCGCTCAAAGAGGCGGGGTTGATGGAGCAGCAAAAGGTGGGCCGCTGGGTCGTCAACCGGGCGGATTTCGACCGCCTGGAGAGCCTGGCGCAATTCTTGATGTCCGAATGCTGCGCCGTTAGCGTGCTGCCCGGCGATCATATCTCGACTTACACAAGGAGAGAGCCAGATGACACGCATTCACATCGGCCTTGAGGTCGCGAACCTCGAAAAGTCGGTAGCTTTCTACACACAGCTTTTTGGCTGCGACCCGGTTGTCCGGGAAGACGATTATGCGAAATGGATGCCGGACGAGGCCAAGGTCAACTTCTCGATCAATGCGCGGGGCGCCGAACCTGCAGGCAGTCTTCACTTCGGGACCGACGTCAGTGAGAAGTCGGAACTCGATCAGATCTCTGACCGTCTGTCACAGGCGGGCGAAAAGGTCATTCCGACGTCTTCGGAGTGCTGTTATCACAAATCTGAAAAAGCCTGGGTGATCGATCCGGATGCCAACCGGTGGGAGACTTTTTTACCACCGGTCGCGAGACCTCTTACGGCGAGGACGAGACCGAGCTAGAGGTTGCGCACCGCGAAAAACTGGCCGAAATCGCGGCAGAAAAAACCTGCTGCGGATAGGGCTCAGGGATCGTCTTTTTCCTGCGATTGAGGGGCTGGGTCGGGGCGATGCAATGGCTCGCCACCGACAAGAAACGCCAGAAAAAACGGTATCGTGGCAACAAAGCCGGGCACAATCACCATTATCGCTGCCTGCTGGAGACTAAGGTCCCAAGGCAGGATATACGCGCAATCCTCGGGCGCCGTGCCCGCGGCCGCACAGTCGCGGCTAAGAAATCCCGTATAGACGTAGTGCCATACAAACAGTCCGATCACGCCAATCACAAGAAAAACTCTGCGGATCGTTTTGCGCATCGGTTCTCCTAACCTCTGCGCCGGCGTCCGCGCCGTGCGGGCTTGGTCTCGGCGCCTTCTTCTGTCCCGTCCGCTTCCGATGAAAATCCGCCCAAAGCCCCCGCGATCTGTTCCAAAGTGGGCCTTTCGCCGCGCGGGCGGGTTTCCAGAGCCTCGCGCATCTTGCGAAGATGATCGCCCTGCGTCCCACAGCATCCCCCGATGATCGCCGCGCCTGAATCACGCGCCATCACGGCATAATCGGCCATCAGGTCCGGTGTTCCGTCGTAGTGGATATGCCCGTCAACGTATTTCGGGATACCGGCATTGCCCTTTGCAATAATCGGCCGCGCGCCACCCTGAGACGCAAAACCCAACACTGTGCGCAAAAGATCAGAGGCACCAACGCCACAATTGGCACCATAGGCCATGGGTGGGTTGGACAGCTTATCGACCATCTTAACCATGTCGGCCGATGTGACACCCATCATGGTCCGTCCGGCCGTGTCAAAACTCATCGTACCGCACCAAGGCATATCGGCGAGCGCGAAGGCCTCTGCCGCCGCTTTGTACTCTTCAGGGGCTGAAATCGTCTCTAGCCAGAGCACATCGGCACCACCCTCTTTCAGGCCTTCTGCTTGTTCGTGGAACATTTCAACCGCAATTTCGTGGGTGAGACTGCCCATGGGTGCCATGATTTCGCCTGTCGGGCCAACGGAGCCTGCCACGATGATCGGGCGGTCGCGTTTGTCAGCGACCTCGCGGCCAAGTTCTGCAGAGATACGGCTCAGTTCATAGGCGCGATTAGCGGCGTCATGTAGCTTCAGCCTCGACGCATTGCCGCCGAAGGAGTTTGTCAAAAACAGATCGCTGCCCGCATCAACGGCGATGGTATAGAGCGCCTCGATCTTGTCTGGGTGATCAACATTCCATAATTCAGGGGCGTCGCCAGAGCTGAGACCCATATTGAACAGATTGGTCCCCGTCGCGCCATCGGCGAGGATCCAATCCCGCTCAGACATCATCTTTTGCAGGGCATTCGACATGTGTTGCTCCGGCATGAAATCGACATTTATGTCGATTTCATAAATGATTATTCAAATCAAACTCATAATCTTCATCATTTTGATGAATGCAATTGGAATTCAAGAGGCCCGCGCAATGAGCGGGTTCAGAGCTCTTTCATCAGTTGATCTTTGGCCGTCGCCATCATTTCTTCGAGTTTGGCACGGATCGTATCCGCGTCTGCCAAATCCCCCAGATCGCCAGCGACCTTTCGTACAACATCTTCGTACCCGGCCTCTTCGAAATCAGCGAGAACAACTTCTTTCGCATAGGCTTCGGCCGCATCGCCGCTTTTTCCCATTAGCGCAGCCGCCCACAGACCGACCAGCTTGTTGCGTCGCGCCTCGGCCTTGAATTTCATCTCTTCGTCATGCGCAAACTTGTTTTCAAACGCATTTTCGCGATCGTCGAAGGTGCTCATCTTGCTCTCCTCTTTGCGGGCGGGCGCCGCGTCGGTATCGACTGAAATATGACCATGCGTAGGCGCTTCCGCAAGGGCGAAACGAAGCTCGCGCGCACCTCGCTTGCCGATGCTCGATCCATCGACTAAGACAGTGACGATCGCGTGATCTGCTCCGCGAGCCCAAGGATCGGAGAGCCCATGGCGCGGCGCAAGAAAATCTATGAAGGCAAGGCAAAGACGCTGTTCGAGGGGCCCGAACCGGGCACAATTGTCCAGTACTTCAAGGACGACGCGACAGCCTTCAATGCCCAGAAGAAAGAGATTATCGAGGGTAAGGGTGTTCTGAACAATATGCTCAGCGAGTACTTCATGAACGGGCTGACAAATATCGGGATACCGAACCATTTCATCAAACGGCTGAACATGCGGGAGCAGCTCATACGAGCCTGTGAAATCATTCCCCTGGAAGTGATCGTGCGCAATTATGCGGCAGGCACAATGTCTAAACGCTTGGGTATCGATGAGGGCACTCAGCTGCCACGCCCGATTGTGGAATACTGCCTAAAGGATGATGCTCTTGGCGACCCGCTGGTCACCGAAGAACATATCGCGGCCTTCGGTTGGGCCAGCCAGCAGGATATGGACGACATCCTGAGCCTGGCCTTACGCGTCAATGATTTCCTGTCAGGCGTGATGTATGGGGTTGGCATCCGGCTCGTCGATTTCAAGATTGAGGTCGGGCGGATCTTTGATGGCGATTATCAGCGGTTGATCGTGGCCGATGAGATCAGCCCGGATTCCTGCAGGCTCTGGGATATCGAGACGGACCAAAAGCTTGACAAGGACGTGTTCCGTCGCGATCTGGGTTCGCTCACGGATGCCTATACCGAAGTGGCCAAACGGCTCGGCGTGATGCCAAAAAACGCAACACAGATGACGAAACCGCACTTGATCAACTAGGGAATGATCCCTCGTTCGTTTAGGCGGTGAAAGAGGCAAGGCATGAAAGCAAGAGTGCATGTGATGCTGAAAGACGGCGTGCTGGACCCGCAGGGTGAGGCCGTGCGTCACGCTTTGGGTCAGCTGGGTTTTGACGGCGTGGAAAGCGTCCGCCAAGGCAAAGTGATCGAGCTTGATCTGTCTGAGACGGATGCGGCGACGGCAGAGGCCCGCGTCACCGAGATGTGCGAAAAGCTGCTCGCCAATACAGTGATTGAGAGCTACCGCGTCGAGATTGCGGCCTGAAGTCCCTCCGTAAGAGATCCGCGCCATGATCTGGCTTGAGGCGCTCAGCTACATCGTCACTATTCTCGGCTTTCCCGCTGCGATCTGGGTGATCTGGCGCGAAGAGCGCTTTCGACGCGCCAACGAAAAGGCGGAACTGCACCGCCAACTCTCTGAGGAATATGATAATTTTCTGCGGCTCGCGATGGAGAATGCCGATTTGCTTTTGCTGAGTCGTCGCACGTTGCCCTCTCCGGTGAGCGAAGAGCAGGCGGAACGCATGGAGGCGATACTGCGGATCCTGATTTCACTTTTTGAGAAGGCCTACATCATTCTCTATCGCGACGAGATGGATGATGAAGCACGTCGGCGCTGGATGTCGTGGGAGGATGACATGATCGAGTGGTGCGACCGCGAGGAGTTTCGCGCCGCGTTGCCCGGTCTCCTCGATGGCGAGGATCCGGATTTCAGCCGCTACATTTCCGCTTTGGCGGACCAGCACAAGACGGTGGTGCGTGTCTGACTTTGCACTGGCGCGCAGGGATTGAATCTGTCAAAGGATAATGCATGCATGTGGCGGTGATTGTTTTTCCAGGGTCCAATTGTGATCGGGATATGCAGGTTGCCTTTGAGGCGGCGGGTGCCCGCGTGACAATGGTCTGGCACAAGGAAACAGCGTTGCCCGAAGGCGTGGATCTTGTAGGCGTGCCGGGCGGCTTTTCTTTTGGCGATTATCTGCGCTGCGGGGCAATCGCGGCAAATTCCCCTGTATTCAGATCGGTGCGCGATCATGCGGGACGCGGCGGCTATGTGCTGGGCGTCTGCAATGGTTTCCAGATTCTGACCGAAACCGGGTTGTTGCCAGGCGCTTTATTGCGCAATGCTGAGTTGAAGTTCATCTCGAAAGCAATTGAACTTAAAGTAGAAACGTCGAATAGCGATTACACTCGAGGATACAATGCGGGCAGCGTGATCACGGTCCCCGTGGCTCATCACGAGGGTAATTTCACGGCCGATCCAGAAACGCTGGCTCGATTGCGGGACGAGGATCTGGTGGCCTTTCGCTACGTGGATAACCCCAACGGCGCTCAGGACGATATTGCCGGTCTTCTGTCGGATAATCGTCGTGTGTTGGGCATGATGCCGCATCCTGAGCGGGTTGCTGATCCGATCCACGGTGGCACAGATGGCGCGATTTTGTTTCGCAGCGTGCTGGACGCGATGGCGGCGGCCTAACAGCCATTGAGGACACGCATCTATTCCATACGTGCTTTCTGCCCCTCTTGAGCGGGCGCGTCTCGCAGCGTAGGGTTTTCACATGATCACTAACCCTACCTCGTCGGAGGATCGCGGTGAACGAGCGCTCGGGTGGCGGGCGCGTCTTGCGCTGATTGCGCTGATAATCATTGCCGTCGGCGTGGTGGCGGTCACCAAGTATTTGCTCACCGACCGCTTTACCGAGACGACGCGCAATCGCGCAGAATTGCGACTGGCGCTCTACAGCGGTAACATCCTGTCCGAGCTGCGTCAGAACGCGATCGTGCCGCAATTGCTGGCGCGCGACCCAACACTGATCACGGCGCTCGATAGCGGCGATTTCGCTCAATCGTCGCAGCGTCTGATCACGTTCAACGAAGATTTGAACGCCGCTTCTCTGATTTTGCTCGACGCCGATGGTAGGATCGTGGCTTCCACCGACCGGGCGCGCATCGGCGAAAGCGAGCGCGCAGCACCCTACTTTGTCGATACTCTGCGCCAGCGCGACAACGTTTTCACTATTGTGCCGGAAGAAACAGGCGTCTTCCGCTTTTTCTACTCTCGTCGGATCGACAGCAACGGTGCGCTTGCGGGCATGATTGTAGTGGAGGTCGACCTTCAGAAATTCGAGAATGCTTGGGCCGGGATTTCCGATGCCCTTCTCGTCACCAATAGTGAAGGCAATATCATCCTGACGACGGAACCCCAATGGCGAGGTTTGCCGGTTGATGAAGCGCTAAAACCAAATCCGCCCAACTCTTCGATCTTACGCGCGCTTCAGGCGACGGCCGATTGGTCCAGCGTGCCGCGGGATGTCTATCTTGAAGGTGAGGCGGCGATGCGCGTGGATGGGCGTGTCGCCTTCCAGGGGTGGCGCATTGCCAGCTTCACCACCTACGCAAACGTGCGCGACAAAGTGAACGGCGTTCTGGCGCTTGAAATCATGGTGTTTGCGATTCTCCTCGCAGCAGCCTTTTACTTTCTCAACCGCAAAACGGCTGTCCGAATGGCGCTCTTCCAACGTGAGTCGGCAGAGCTTCGCGCATTGAATGCGCGCTTGCAGCGAGAAATCGCCGAGCGTTTGCGCGTGCAGGAGAACCTGGCCGTGGCCGAACAGACGATCCAGCAAAGTTCAAAACTCGCCGTTCTAGGCGAGATGTCGGCAGCGGTCAGTCACGAATTGAACCAACCTCTGGCGGCGATGAAGACGTATCTCGCAGGGGCGCGCTTGCTGCTCAGCAGAAACCGCCCGGATGAGGCACTTTCGTCGTTTCAGCGCATCGACGATTTGATCGGACGTATGGGCGCGATCACCAAACAGCTCAAATCCTACGCGCGGCAGGATGGACGCGACTTTCAGCCTGTAAATATGGCCGATGCGGTGAATTCATCCCTTGCGCTGATGGAGCCGCAATTGCGTCAGCGCAAAGTGGATATCACCCGCACACTTCCCGAAACAGGTGTCTGGGTGATGGGAGACAGGGTGCGCATTGAACAGGTGATTATCAACCTGCTCCGCAATGCGGTCGATGCCACACAGACCGCAGATGAACCGATTATCGAGGTTTTACTGGTGGCAGGCGACACGGTCAGCCTCACGGTGCGTGATAATGGCACGGGTATCGTCGATATTGATAACCTCTTCGAGCCCTTTTACACGACGAAACAACCCGGAGACGGGGTCGGACTAGGACTTGCCATCTCTTCGGGCATAGTCAACGACTTGGGCGGGCGTTTGACTGCGCGTAATGCGTCCGCAGGTGGTGCGGTTTTTGAGATGCAGTTGCCGACCATGTCAGACGATGAACAACCGGGTGGAACACAAGCGGCGGAGTGAGGCAAATGCCGGCAGCGATGAAAATAGCGATAGTGGATGACGAAAAGGACATGCGTCAGTCGATCAGCCAGTGGCTGGCGCTCTCCGGCTATGACACCGAGGCGTTCCCCTCTGCCGAGGATGCGCTTAAGGTGCTCGGTCCGGATTATCCGGGCATCGTGGTCACCGACATCCGAATGCCCGGTATGGATGGAATGCAGTTTCTGAAAAAACTGATGGGCGCTGATAGTGCTTTGCCCGTGATCATGATCACGGGTCACGGCGATGTGCCGATGGCTGTCGAGGCGATGCGCGTCGGCGCTTACGATTTTCTGGAAAAACCGTTCAACCCAGATCGCATGAACGAGCTCGCCAAGAAAGCCACGATCGCGCGTCGCATTGTTCTGGACGGGCGCGCCTTGCGCCGCGAACTCAGCGACGGCGGTCAGTTGATGAAAAAGCTGATCGGCGCGTCGCCGGTGATGGAACGGCTCAAGGAGGATATTCTCGATCTGGGCCAGGCGGACGGCCACGTGCTGATTGAGGGGGAGACCGGGACAGGCAAGACACTTGTGGCGCATGCGCTGCATGCCGTGGGGGCACGGGCCGGTCGCAAGTTCATTCTGGTGTCTTGCGCGGGGTTTGAAGAAGACGCTTTGCTACGCCGCCTCTTCGGTCCCGTTCAACCCGAAGACGCCCAGTTGCCTGCGGTTGAAGAGGCGCGGGGGGGCACATTGGTGCTCGAAGATATTGAAACTCTGTCCGATACGGTTCAGTCACGACTTTTGACCTTCATCAATGAGGAAGGCACACCGCCTGAGACCCGCGTCGTTGCTATTTCGAATATGCAGCAACAGGACCGTACATGCGAAGATGCGCTGCGGCCCGATCTGTTTTATCGTCTTGGGGCGTTGCGGATAATCGTGCCGCCACTTCGACAGCGCGGAGAAGACATCCTGACGCTCTTCACCCGCTTTTCTGAGAGTTTTGCCGATGATTATGGCTGCGCCGCGCCCCCTGTCAGTGCGCAGGAAGCCGCACAACTTCTGCAGGCACCGTGGCCCGGCAATGTCCGCCAATTGATCAATATTGCCGAGCGTGCAGTGCTGCAATCTCGACGCGGCTCGGGGACGATCGCGTCGTTGCTGATGTCCGATCACCAGGAAATGCAGCCGGTCATGACCACCGAAGGCAAGCCTCTAAAGGAATATGTCGAAGCCTTCGAGCGGATGCTGATCGACAACACGATGCGGCGCCATAAAGGCTCGATCGCTTCTGTCATGGACGAGCTCTGCTTGCCGCGTCGCACGCTGAACGAGAAGATGGCAAAATACGGTTTGCAACGGTCAGATTACTTGTGACGTCGACCTTCTTGAGGGGGTAGCCGGCTCACAAGACAACGACGCGCCGTCTATAGATTTACTGTGGAAAGAGCACACAGGCGCGCTCGAATTTTTGGCAGCGTAGAGCCGACTAGTGCTTCGCGCGCAACGATGACAGATCGAAACGTCGATTTTTCATTGTGTTTGGGCGATCCATACCCTTAGGGTGCAAAGAGCGGCGGCCTAGAGCCGCAGCAAGAGTTTCGCTGTTTCAAGCTGGCGCCGGACGACGTTTTAAACGTGAAGCCGGGCAATGCTGAGCAGGATATGGCCCCTCAACAGGGCTGCTTAAATACCTGGCCGATTGTGTAACACGGTCAGCATGAATTGGCCCCGAGAGGCCGGAGAGCAAGAACCGCGATGACGCGCGCGCGAAAGTTTTATACGACGCTGGACACCCGTATAGCGGGACCTGAGACGCGCGAAATCGCCCTCAAACAAAGCCCGCTTCTGACCAATCTGCGCCCTTTTTATGGGCGAGATGTGGCGACGCGGGCCGAATGGACAACATGCCAAAGAAAATGCTTATCGATGCCACCCACGCGGAGGAGACGCGTGTCGTTGTGGTGGACGGAAATAAAGTCGAGGAGTTCGACTTTGAATCAGAGAACAAACGTCAGCTCGCTGGCAACATCTATCTTGCAAAAGTAACGCGGGTTGAGCCGTCGCTGCAGGCGGCTTTCGTGGATTACGGCGGAAATCGTCATGGTTTCCTTGCGTTTTCAGAGATCCATCCGGACTACTACCAAATTCCCGTTGCGGACCGCGAGGCGCTTCTGGAAGAAGAGCGCGCTTATGCCGAAGCGATGAAATCGCGCGAGGACGAGGACGGCAAACCCAAGCGTGGCCGCCGTCGGGGACGCTCCAAAGCCGCTCGCACGGAGGATGATGATGCGGTGGTCAGCACGTCTGACATATCCGGTATGGAAACGATCGATCTTGATGATGAGGATGAGGGCCTCTCGCCTCGCGAGCGAGCGGCTGATGTTCCCGTGGAAGCGCCTGACGATCTGGAAGGCGAAGAGACGGACGCGGATAGCACCGAGACCACGGATGCAGGCGAGACGGGTCAGGATGACACCGTCGACCCCTCTGGCGACGAGACAGGCACCCCGTCTGATGCCAAGATAGCAGTGAGCGCACAGGACGACGCCGAGGATAGCGCGGAAGAAGAGAGCCCAAAAGAAGAGAACGCCGGTGATCTTAACGGAGATATTCCTGGTGATCCTGCACAGGACAGCGCGGAAGAGGCGGACGCACATCCGCCGCACCAAAGTGACGCAAGCGACCGGGATGCCAGCATAGAATCCGTAGCTGATGAAGATGATTCTGACGATATCCGCCCGCCGCGTAAACCGCGGCCGCGCCGTTACAAAATTCAGGAAGTTGTCAAGGTTCGCCAGATTCTCTTGGTCCAGGTTGTAAAGGAAGAACGCGGCAACAAGGGCGCGGCGCTTACAACGTATCTCTCGCTGGCGGGTCGCTATTGCGTCCTGATGCCCAATACCGCGCGGGGTGGCGGCATCAGTCGCAAGATTACGAACGCTGCAGATCGCAAGAAACTCAAGGAGATAGCCGGCGAGATTGATGTACCGCAAGGCGCCGGACTGATCGTGCGCACGGCGGGTGCCAAACGCACCAAAACCGAGATCAAGCGAGATTACGAATATCTCCAGCGGATGTGGGAACAGATCCGTGAATTGACCCTGAAGTCGATCGCACCCGCGAAGATTTACGAAGAGGGCGACCTGATCAAACGCTCGATCCGCGATCTCTATAACCGTGAGATTGACGAAGTGCTCGTTGAAGGCGAGCGCGGCTATCGCATTGCCAAGGACTTCATGAAGATGATCATGCCGTCCCACGCAAAAAACGTGCAGCATTACGCTGATGCTTTGCCGCTTTTCGCGCGGTTTCAGGTGGAAAGCTACCTCACCTCCATGTTCAACCCGGCGGTTCAGCTGAAGTCCGGCGGCTACATCGTGATCGGCGTGACGGAGGCACTGGTGGCCATCGACGTTAACTCCGGCAAGGCGACCAAAGAAGGTTCGATCGAGGAAACCGCGCTGAAGACCAATCTGGAAGCCGCAGATGAGGTCGCAAGGCAATTGCGTTTACGCGATCTCGCCGGGCTGATCGTTATTGACTTCATCGATATGGACGAGCGCAAGAACAATTCAGCCGTTGAAAAGCGGATGAAAGAGCGCCTGAAAACCGATCGCGCGCGTATCCAGATCGGTCGGATTTCCGGTTTTGGCCTCATGGAAATGAGCCGCCAGCGTCTGCGCCCCGGCATGCTGGAGGCCACAACGCAGCCTTGTCCGCACTGTCACGGCACCGGTCTCATCCGTTCAGACGATAATTTGGCGCTGTCTATCCTG
The DNA here is from genome assembly GCA_039025595.1 of Pseudomonadota bacterium. GTDB lineage: Bacteria > Pseudomonadota > Alphaproteobacteria > Rhodobacterales > Rhodobacteraceae > Roseovarius. The sequence continues at coordinate 10,976 of JBCCNY010000016.1, forward strand.
CGGCAGATCGAAGAGGAGGGCGTCCGCCGCCGGTCGCGCGAGGTTTTGGTGAAATGCCCGATCGGGATCGTCAATTACCTGATGAATCAGAAACGCGAACATGTGGCGCAGATCGAGGCGCGGTATGGCCTTTCTGTCCGAATCGAGGGTGATCCAAAGCTGATCAGCCCAGATTTCTCGATCGAAAAGTTCAAAACAGCGACACGCGTCGTGCCTCAAGTGGAAGCGCCGCATGTATCTGTGGACAGCTCCCTGATGGAAGAGATTGATGCCGAAGAGGAAGAGCGGAGCGATGCTACGGACGGCGCAGACGTGTCTGGGATCGAGGATGAGGATAAGCCCAAGAAGAAACGCCGCCGTCGCCGCCGTCGCTCTCGTGGGCGTGGCAATGGGCAATCCGCAGATCAGTCTAACGCAGAGCAGTCCGGTGTAGATCAGTCCAGTGACGAGACGGAACCCGCCGAAGAGGCGGCTATCGCGGAAGCGCTGGTCGACACGTCGGTCAGCACTGCTGAGCCCGAGACAGAAGCCGAGGCTGAGGCGGTAGCCGACGACAAACCCAAACCGCGCCGTCGTAGCCGCTCGCGTCGCAAATCAGACAAAGACGCGCCTGACGCGATCGTTGAGGGCGATGCCGACACAAAGACGGCCGCCGAAGAGAGCCAAACAGCCCCAAAAGAGACCGCAGAAGAGGTAGAAGAGGTTGCCGACGCACCACCCGCAAAACCGAAGCGAAAGACACGTGCGCGCAAACCGAAATCCGAGGAGAGCGAGGCGTCCGCGGAGCCAGAGGCGCCGTCTGAGCCGGCAGAGGCAGCGCCTGCGAAACCAAAGGCCCGAAGCCGCAAGAAAGCCGCGCCTGCAGAGGCAAAAGCTGCCGATCCGGACAGCGCAGTCGAGGTCGCCACAGAGGTCTCAGAGCCAGTGATTGAGCCAGTGATTGAGCCTGCGTTTGAGCCGGCGGTCGCGGAAGCCGCTGATACGGTTGCAGAGCCCACCGCGGAGCCAGAAACGAAGCCGAAGCGTCGGGGTTGGTGGTCAATCGGCGAATAGCCCGCCGCTAGCATGCTCTATTGCTTTTGGACCCGGTAGATTACGTGGCGAACTTTCTTGGTTGTGCCCAACAAAGTGTTGCCGCTTTCCGTGCAGTAATGCGGCACGTCAATCACGGCCGCCGGATCATCGGCGCATAGTTCCACTACGGCGCCGACTTCGGCGCGTTTCATCACTTTGGCGAGCTTGAGAACGGGTAGGGGACAGAGAAGCCCTGTCGCGTCGATCCGTTTGGGTTGGGTCATAGCGGCCAGATAGGCATAAGGTTACATTTTGTCCACATAGATGTGACCGGATGATATCGTGACCTTTGGGCTCCGATGGCATAGATCTGCAGCTATGTTCGGACTGGACCTGATAGACGCAACCCTTTTGCCTGCGATGTTTATTTCGCTTGCGGCCGGTGTGTTTTCCTTTCTAAGCCCTTGTGTCCTGCCGATTGTACCACCTTACCTCGCCTATATGAGCGGGGTCACGGTCACGGATTTAAAAGAGCGCGAGAGCCGGCATAATCCAGCGGTGTTGCCCGCGCTCTTTTTTGTTCTGGGCCTGTCCACGGTGTTTTTACTGTTGGGCATCGCCGCGTCGGCGGCCGGGCGTGCGATTTTGCAATACCAAGGCGTGTTGAACACCGCGGCGGGCATCACGGTGATGATCTTTGGGGCACATTTCCTGAGCATTTTTCGAATCCCGATCCTCGATCGCGAGGCGCGGATGGATGTGGGCGATCGGGGCGGGTCGTCCTTTGGTGCCTATGTTCTGGGGCTGGCCTTTGCATTTGGCTGGACGCCTTGCATCGGGCCGCAACTGGGCGCGATCCTGTCGCTGGCGGCGACCGAAGCCTCCGTAACCCGCGGAACGCTGCTCCTCGGTGTTTATGCGGCGGGCCTGGGCATCCCGTTCTTGCTGTGCGCGCTGTTTTTGCCGCGTCTTGACGGGCTGATGGACTGGATGAAGCGCCATATGGGCCAGATCGAGCGCATTATGGGGCTCTTGCTGTGGACCGTGGGTCTTCTGATCCTGACGGGTGGATTTGCCGATTTCTCCTTCTGGCTGCTGGAGATGTTCCCCGCGCTTGCCTTGGTTGGATAATCCTTACTCTTGCCGAGTTGCTGGTCTAGGCTTTACCGCAATCAGATGCGGCTAGAATAGACCACAACGGATACGGCCAAGAACAAAAGGTATGAGCAGCCAGCCGACAGCACGGTCAGAGTCTCGATCCGGCGCGCAAGTTGCGCGACGGCGGGTGTTTTATGTGCCCGGGTTCGATCCCATCCCGCCGCGACGATACCGCGAGCTTTACCGCAAGGAAGCCGCAGAACAGGCGGCCCTGTCGGGATACGAAATCGCCCTCACGCCCGCTCAGCGCGAAGGTGGGCGCTTTGGCTGGGGAGTGGAGGCCAGGATAGGTACGCAGCAGACGATCACCGAGATCGACGTGCTCGTTTGGTCCGACATTGTGCGTCGCAGCATGGGTTCGGGAATCGCTTCCACCTATGCCCAATTGGTGCGCACCGCCTGGATATATATCTCATCGGGCGCGCTCGCGCGTCTGGTGCGGTTGCGAAAAGGGCCAGTGCTTGCCGCCTTTTACCCGGTGGTTTTTCTGCTTGGCCAACTCGCACTTGCCGTCTTTCTTGGCCTGCTTGCGGCGAAACTCATCAACTGGCTCGGTCGTGTTTGGAATTCTGACCTGCTTGCAATCCTCGCGGCGCTCTGTGCTCTGGTGACGGCCGTGCTGGTGTTGCGTTGGTTCCGCGCGCGCGATGGTCGGTTTTACGCCTATTACCTGATGCATGATTATGCGTTTTCCGCTCAGTATCATGGCGCCTATCCCCCGATGCTGGAAAAACGACTGGCGGATTTTGAGAAGGCGATCTCACAGGCCTTGGATCAACAGTTCGACGAGGTGCTTGTGGTCGGTCATTCCTCCGGCGCGCATCTGGCGGCCTCGGCGCTGGCGGATGTCTTGCGCGCGCGGACGGGTGTTGTGGCGGAAGGGCCGAGGCTTTCGTTTTTGTCGCTGGGGCAAGTTGTGCCGATGCAGTCCTTTCTGCCACGCGCGGACAGGCTGCGCGCTGATCTGGCCTATCTTGCCGATTCTGACGCCCTGACCTGGGTTGATGTCAGCGCCCCGGGGGATGGCTGCAGCTTCGCGCTCTGTGATCCCGTCGCAGTCTCTGGTGTCGCGGATGCAGACAAGCTTTGGCCGCTTGTTCTCTCGGCCGCCTTCACTCAGACGCTGAGCCCCGCGCGCTGGAAGGCTTTGCGCTGGCGGTTTTTTCGACTGCATTTTCAATACCTTTGCGCCTTCGATCGACCCGGCGCTTACGACTACTTCCAGATCACCGCCGGGCCCATGACCCTCGCGCAACGGTTTGAGGACCGCGCGCCATCACCCAGCCGGATCGAGCGGCCGCTGTCGGGCTACACGTCGCGGGCCTCGATATGACCCGGCCCCCGAAACCAACAGCGCGCGCGGCAAACGTATCACTTTGGCGGTACCTGCGCCTCTTTCGCCGCGATATTCTGTCGGCACAACCGGCGCGGCTCTATCGCGCTTGGATGGCGGAGTTTCGCACACCGTTCTTTCGGTCCTACCTTTGCAACCAACCCGCGCTTATCGATCTGGTCCTGCGCGAAAGGCCTGACGATTTTCCCAAATCCCGCCGTGTCCGCGAGGGGCTGACACCCCTTCTTGGGCAATCGGTTTTCCTCACCAATGGCGCAACCTGGCGCCGCCAACGCCGGATTATCGATCCTGCCTTCGAAGGGGGGCGTCTGCGCGACACGTTTGAGGCCATGCACGCAGCGGGCGAGGGGGCGGTGGCACGTTTGTCGACGCGTCCGTCGGGCGAGGCCCTCGAGATTGAGGCCGAGACCAGCCATGCCGCCGCCGATGTCATCTTTCGCACGCTTTTCTCTGTGCCTATCGAAGATGAGCTGGCAAGCCAGGTCTTCGCGGCCTTTCGCGAGCATCAGCGCAGCCAGCCGATTGTCACACCCTCAGCACTCTTGCCGCTGCTTCGTTGGATGCCACGCTGGCATCGCCGCCGAACCCGCGCGAGTGCGATGCATATCCGAGACCTGATCAAGGAAATGACGTCGGCGCGCGCGGCCTTGATCGCCTCTGGCGCCGCGCCCGACGATCTGGCCACCAAGATCATGACCACGCCCGACCCTGAGACCGGGGCCTGCTTTGAAACCAATGAAATGGTCGATCAGGTCGCGATTTTCTTTCTCGCCGGGCATGAGACGAGCGCCTCTGCGCTGGCTTGGGCGCTGTATCTTCTGGCGCTTTATCCTGACTGGCAGGATCGTGTGGCGCATGAGGCAAAAGAGGTGATGGACGACGGGCTTTCGTTTCGGAACTTGTCCAAATTGCAGGTCTCGCGCGATGTGTTCCGCGAGACGCTGCGGCTCTATCCGCCCGTGCCTATGATGGTGCGGGAGGCCGGCCGCGACGAGAGCTTTCGCGACCGCGCCGTGCGACGCGGCAGCCAGATTGTTCTTAGCCCGTGGCATCTTCATCGGCACACCCGGCTCTGGGATCGCCCCGATGATTTTGACCCGGCCCGCTTTGCAACTGAGAATGGCAAGACCTGTCTGCGCGAGGCTTATATCCCGTTCTCGGCAGGTCAACGGGTCTGTCCGGGGGCGGGTTTTGCCATGATTGAAGGGCCGCTTTTGCTGTCGCAACTGGTGCGCGCTTTTCGTTTCAGCCCGGTTCCCGATCGCGTCCCCGTACCTGTGGCGCATCTCACGGTGCGGGCGCGAGACGGGATCTACCTTCGGCTTTCGCCGCGGTAATGCCTCAGGACATAGAGACGGATGGCGGAGGCAAGCCCCGCCTCCACGCCTCGATCTACATCAATTTCTGCCGCTAGCGTATTGACCGGAATTTCTTTTTCTTTCGCGATCTCGCGGAAAGCCTGCCAGAATTCATCTTCGAGCGACACGCTGGTGCGGTGACCGCGCAAAGTCAGAGAGCGTTTGACCGGCCGCGCGCTCATTCGGGCGTGTCAGTTTCGTCCCGGCGATGCGCAGCGAGGTTGGCCTTCGCCTTGCGAGCGCGGGCCTCCTCCAACTCACGCTCTGCTTTGCTGCGACCATGCCGCGCTGCGTTTTCATCGGCTTGCGCCCGTTTGGCCGCCCGCGCCATCTGCTTTCGATACCGGTTGAGGTTGATCGGTGTGCTCATGCGGGTTTGGGTCCGATCATATCTTCAGGCCGCACGATCCGGTCGAATGTTTCTTCGTCGACAAAGCCCAGAGCAATGGCCTCTTCCTTCAGCGTTGTACCGTTTTTGTGCGCCGTCTTGGCCACCTTGGTTGCGTTATCATAACCGATCGTCGGCGCCAGAGCCGTCACCAGCATCAGGCTTTCTTTCATCAGCTTGTCGATGCGCGGGGCATTGGCTTTAATGCCTGAAAGCATCCGTTCGGTAAAGCTGTCGGCCGCATCGCCTAAAAGCTGAATAGACTGCAGCAGGTTATAGGCCATCATCGGGTTGTAGACATTGAGCTCGAAATGCCCTTGCGAGCCGGCAAATTTGATCGCGGCGTCATTACCCATCACGTGGGCGGCCACCTGTGTCAGTGCCTCGGCTTGGGTCGGGTTCACCTTGCCCGGCATGATGGACGACCCCGGCTCGTTTTCTGGCAGTACTAGCTCACCCAGACCCGAACGCGGCCCCGAGCCCAGAAAGCGAATATCGTTGGCGATCTTATAGGCGCTGCCCGCCACGGTAGAGATTGCGCCGGACAAAAACACCATGGCATCATGAGCGGCAAGCGCTTCAAACTTGTTGGGCGCGGTGACAAAGGGCAAGCCGGTGATCTCGGCCATGTGACCGGCGACCGTCTCGCCCCAGCCAGGGCGGGTGTTAAGCCCGGTGCCCACGGCCGTGCCGCCTTGGGCCAGCTCGTAGATCCCGGGCATCGCCGCATTGACCCGGGCAAGACCCTGCCGGATCTGATGCGCATAGCCGGAAAACTCCTGTCCCAGCGTAAGCGGTGTGGCATCTTGAGTATGGGTGCGACCGATCTTGATAATGTCTTCAAACTCGGCTGATTTCGCTTCCAGCCCTTCTGCGAGCTTTGTCAGACCTGGCACCAATACTTCACGCACGCTCATCGCGGCGGCGATATGCATGGCGGTCGGGAAGGTGTCGTTCGAGCTCTGCCCCATATTGCAGTGATCGTTGGGATGGACCGGCTCCTTGGAGCCCACCGTGCCGCCGAGGATTTCGATCGCGCGGTTGGCGATGACCTCATTGGCGTTCATGTTGGATTGCGTCCCAGAGCCTGTCTGCCACACGACCAGTGGAAAATTATCGTCGAGCTTGCCCTCGATTACTTCGCCCGCGGCCTCGATCATCGCCTCTGCCAGTTTTGCGTCAAGCACGCCCGCATCCCGGTTGGCTATGGCGCAGGCTTTTTTGATCACGCCGAGCGCGCGCACAATGGCCACCGGCTGGGTTTCCCATCCAATTGGGAAATTCATCAGAGAGCGTTGTGTTTGCGCGCCCCAGTATTTGTCTGTTGGCACTTCAAGCGGGCCAAAACTGTCGGTTTCTGTGCGCGTGGCTGTCATGATGCACTCCCCGGTAATGTATAGGCCTTCTTAACGGAAAGAGGGCAAACTGCAACGCTGTATGCTGTTGCATACGGCTTGCGTCAGATCATTTTCGGAAATTGTCCAAAGACACGACTTCGGCTTTCGCATCGCCTTTCGGCGGTTTTTTCTGCTCATCTTGCTCAGCCTGAATGGTTGCCACGGTCTCCGTCTCAGCGGTGAGCTCTGACATTGTCTCGGTATCGTCTGCCTCGTTCTCTTGGGACTCAAATCGCAGGCCGAATTCGACCGAAGGGTCAACGAAGGTCTGGATCGAATTGTATGGGATAAAGAGATTTTCCGGATTGTCCCCGAAATTCAGCGTGACGCCAAACCCGTTTTCAAGCACTTCGAGATCCTCGAACCAGTGCTGCATGACCACGGTCATCTCCGAGGGATAGCGATCCTTCAACCAGTCTGCCAACCTGACACCGGGATGCGTGGTTTCAAACGTAATGAAGAAATGGTGCGCCCCGGGCAGGCCATTATCGCGTACATCGTTCAGCACCTCTTGGATGAGACCGCGCATCGCGCGATGCATCAATCTGCCGTAATCGATGGAACCTGTCATCTGCAGCCCTATCCGCTTGCGGCTTCAGCATAAGGGATTCGGATCAAAACGAAAGGGTCAGCGCCATGACCCCGGGAAAGACACTGCCCAGTATGCCTGCCACCGCTGCCATCGTAGCCAGACCTGCCAGAATAGGTGGCTTCCAGCTTAGAAAAACGACAA
>JBCCNY010000017.1:0-18175 GCA_039025595.1 Pseudomonadota bacterium
GATGCGGGTCCAAGATGCTTTCAATATACTCGATGACCATCTCGTCGGCCGCACGCGTCAGACGACGCAAAAGCAACATCGGCTCCTCTTCTCCGCGACCAAGAATATGAGCATCCTCCGCGGGGAGCGACGTCAAAACACTGGCCCATTCATCACCACTCGCCACAAATAGACCCTTTGACCTCAAGGTGTCTGTCAGCGAGCCGTTCTTAAGGCCGTCACGCAGTATATCTTCAAACCCGGAACGCCATACGACCCGGCTTTTCTCTAGCGAGACGGCCCGGCCAGTCCCACAGTGAAAGCGAAGCCGATCGACAAAGAGGCAATCGGTCTGAACGTCGGGTGGAGCGTCGTCAAAATCCATCTGCGCGCGAACAATGCGCAGCACACGCGTTCCAATGGCATCTTCCCGCTCGGACAGCGCCACACTCCAACCTCGGCGATCGTCAATCGTCTGACCGCCGTAGGTGACAAAGGATCCAATCCCCGTCTTAGTGGTGATCAAGCCCTTCTCGGTCAGAATCTCGAGACTTTTCCGAACCGTATTTCTACTTACAGAAAAACGTTTGACTAACGCGCTTTCACTTCCCAACGCATCCCCTTTTCCAAGAAAGCCTGCGCGTATCTCACGCTCCAGAACACTCGCAATCTTGGCAGGTTTGGTCGCCCCAATCAGACGTTCACTTGTATCATCTTGTACCAACCTGTCCATACAGGTACCATAATTCGCAAGACCTTGAGGAGTCAATGCGTCTCGTGTTGGAAGTGAGGTTCGTAGAGATGAAACCTCTTGAGTTGTTCAAAACGTATAAAAGAAAGAAACCTCAAGCTCAGGGAGGTATGAACTGGGGAACCGTAGCATGACATTGAAGTTGCTAGTAAGAGTTCGCTGCGTTTAAACCATGATCGCAACCCATGCTTTGGCTCATTTTTCAAAACAGCGAGATGAAAGATGAATTTCTCGCAGAAGCATACGCCTCGATTTATCTAGGCTTTCAAATTTCAACGCTTCATGACTGAGCTTGAAGCGGACCTCTGCGCCGTCGAGATGCCTGTCAAACGTCGCGCTAGTCTGATGATACCGTAATTGCAGAAGCGAACAGATGCAGTCAGTGTGCATATTGAACAATTCACGCTCCAGACTGAAATCCTTCGACCGGCAATCGTGTTACAAATGCCGGAACTAAACCTCGTAAAACTGGCGCTTAGGTATAGAGCTTTGACTACACTTTTTAGATATCATCGAGAATGTGAATTTCTTTTCATCAAGTGTCAGGTGAATGGCGGCACACGCGTCATCGGTCCTTTCGAAGCCGTAGAAACACAGAAAGAAGCAGCGTCCGTAGAGTGTGGCAGAGACATTAATCTCTCCGAGCTTTAGATGTAGTCTCAGTGAGATGCCAGGCGCAGTCGAGGCAATCAAATCAGAAATTGGAAAATTGAGTTCACACTAATAATTACCGTTTTGCTTTGATCACTGGATTTTATGAAAGAACCTAGTCGCAAGTATGGGCAGAAAATGGATGGCCCGTCAGGCCTACGTGCTCAATAATGAAGGGGACACGCTCGTTTTAGCAAAGTTGATAAGTCTGTTTATCGAGCTGAAAATTCGGGTCACCGCCGTTTAAGGGAATGCCTGAACACGCTGATTGAACTCTTGTTTACCGTTACGACGAACTTTCTCGCGTGGCCCATGACTATGGCTACAAGGCCTCAAACCGGATGGCGGACATGTCGACTTTTGAGCTGGTCCAGACAGATTATGAACACAGAGAGCCCGACCCGAAGGTGATCCGACGGTTGCGTCAGACAGGCGATAGGATCCACTCGGTCCACGATGCCGATGGCAAACGGATCTCGCAATAGGACTGCGAACCGATTTCGATGACTAAGACGCTATTGCTCGAATGCAAAAGGGTGAAAATGTAAAACGTGCCGGTTGTCTTTGGCGGCAATATCTACTTTGCGCGCGAACCGCTATTGCACGAACCGTATTTTTCGTCAGCGGACTGGTCATCAAGGTCCAGGGCGCAAGCTCGCGCTTCGGAAGCTCGCAGCATTGACGATCCGCCGGATCGAATGCCAATTACGGCTCATCGTTCAGAGGCCTGCGCGCCAGTAAACTAACGAAGGATTTCTCCTCGACGCAACTGCCCTGAACCTGAAATATTTTACCAAAATGGCCGCGTATTATGCACCAAAACCCCTCTCAAGGCCAACGATCGAGAATACGCCCATTGACGCCAAAATGTACCGCTTGGAAGGCCTTGATCTAGCCAAACCCAGGATGTCTCGGGTGTATATTTTCAACTAGATCGGTCGTTTTGGTCATGCTCTCGTGACTACTGTCCAAAGCGAGCGTTTGTAGAACAACAGTTGAAAGAACTCTATTGGCTTTGACGTAGTGAGTTTCAGAAAAATCTGTACTCCCTATCGTGGACATGCGCGCTTAAAACGACGAGGGTGAAATAGACCCCGCTAGTCGATTAGGCAAAGATGAGGGTCTGGATCCGAACAGGATGCACGGCCCACATCACGCCCGACCCGCTATGACTGAACACGCCTCCTGAACCAGACCAGTCCGCTCAGGAGGGTAGGTTTGGATCTTGGGCGGGGTTCGCTGACTTTTCATCTTCCTGCCTCTGATCGAAGGTCGGGTGAAGCTTCAGTTCGAAAGGGGCGCGAAGTTCAACGCCGCTGGCATTGCGGCCGACCACAACGCCGCGTTGCCAGACTTGGCGCCAGCTGAAGGTGACGGTGCTGCACGTATAGGGCTGAACGCTAAGTGTGACCTCCTCAGCATAGCGGCGCGTGGTGGTTTCCGAGATAGCATATTTGCGGCGGATCGACCGTTTGGCGCTGGCGTCAAACCCGATTGTAAAGGGCAGTTTCGCACTGATCCGGCCATCAAAATCCGTCACTTTTTCAAGATCGAGCGAAATTGCCTGCGACCATTCCCGGCTCACCGTGACCTTGCGTTCCGTGGTAGAGGCGCTGGCCGAATTGTCGATGACGCGCACTTCCTCGCCCAGCGGTTCGCTAAAGCGTTCTGCCTCTTCGATCGAGATAGTCCAGCTATCATCGCTCGTCTTGAGGTGATCGCCAGGCGGCGGGGTGGTCGGTTGGATTGCCGTGCTCTGGGCGGTGGGTTCACGCCCGTTATGCAAAAGGCTGATGCTGCCAAAGAGACCTAGCCCAGAATGGCGGACCGCAAAAATGTCACCGCCCAGCTCGAATTGCAAAAGCTGTCCGGCGAGAAGCATGATCCGCTTTTCCTCGCAGGGCGCGCCCCCGACCGTCACGATCAGCCGCGCTCCCAGCAAGCCGGATTTCAAACCGATCCAGATCTCATGGCTTTGCCCGTCGGACGTGTTAACGACATAAGTGTTTTGCAAGGTCGCTTCGCGACCTAGAGCTTTGTTTAGACTGTAATTCCTCAGGCTCATTATCGGCTCGATTTAAAAGGTGTCTGACCATCAGTTACCACGATGCGGCCGGTAGCCGTGTATTGCAAGCTCTCGAGTGCCAACAGAACCACCACGGAGCTACAAGGTCAGACCCGGCGACCAGCGTCTTTATCGTCGTTGACGGCGACCTGCTTGCTAACCCGGTCTAGAGTCAGGACCTAAAGTAGCGATAACGCTCCAACTCGCGCCTGATCTAGCCTGTTCGCCAAACGAACACGTCTCGGAAACCGTACGGGTTGTCAGAATGTGACGTTCACAATCAACCCAACGGTCAGGGGTTCGCCCGCACGTGCGTTACCGATGCCTTGATCAATTGATGTCAGGTAATCCTCGTCAAAAAGGTTGCGTGCAAACAGGATCGCGTTCCAATTATCTTCTTCATATCCAATCGACGCATTGACGACGAAACGGTCATCGTTCTTGCGCGTCGGATCGTTTCCAGCATCGGAAAATGAATCATCCGTGTAAACGCCTTCGGCCGTGAGGAAGACACCGTTGTTAAACGTGTATGATCCTCCTATGGCTCCGGTCCACTCCGGGGCAAACGGGAACCTGTTGCCAGAAAAATCCTGGCCGTTGCTCACGAAGTTATCAAACTCTGTCTTTACGTAACCCAAATTGCCAAACAAACTCAGTTCGTTTGTAGGTTGACCCTCCAGTCCAAGTTCGAAACCCCAAAGGCTCGAACTACCGGCATTGACGGTATTAAAATCAAGGGGAAGGCCGGACGCTCCTTCAACCTGCACCTGCTGGTCAGACCAATCGGTGTAGAAAATGTTGGCATTGGCGGTCAGGCGGTCGTCATAGAACTGACTGCGCAATGCGATCTCATGGTTCCAGGTGAACTCAGGGTCGAACTCGTTTATGTTTCCAAACTGGTTGTTGAGCGAAATACCCCCGGAACGGTAGCCGCGCTGCACTGTATAGCTGGTCGAAATATCGTCGGTCCAATCATATGTGACACCGGCTTTTGGTAAGAAAGCTTGGTAGTCGTTTCTCAGTGTCACGTCGGCATCAGCCGGTATGAAACCTGCAACTATCGCATTGAATGGGAATGGTAGAGCCGCAGGTGGCGGCGTCGTGCGGGTCATTTCCGTGTTACGCGTTTTCTGCTCTTCGTAGTCGTATCGCGCGCCAATGGTAAAGGACAGACCGTCCAGCCATGCGCTGGCATCGATATCCGCTTCTCCGTAGACGGCGTAGTTTTGGATCTCGGTTCGAAAGCTGTTGTCCCGCTGGACGGCGATAAAGCTGCATGGGATAGGGACCGGCGACATGTCAGAAAGCGAACATGCATCAAAATCTGCGTCGCTTGCATTATCAACGTCGGTATCTGCAAAGAAAAGACCAACAACGGCTTCAACATTGCCAACATCAAGCCTGAGCCGAAGATCCTGCTCGAAGGCTTTCTGCGGGCCCTCCTGTCTGAAGATACCCAATGGGGCAGCCGTACCGTCGTTATCCTGAACGCGAGAATAGTCACCGTCGAAATAAGTGGTTTCGGACTCCAGCCGCCATGCCGAATTGATATCGTAGTTGACCCTCAGGCCGAAACTGTCTGACGTGACACCAAAACGTGTTGGTATATCTGCGAAATTCACCCTGTCTGCAGGAAAGGAGGCCGCATCTATGAATTGTTCACCGCGGAAATGCCTATTCCTTGCGTAGGACAGGATGACTTCGACATCGTCCGTCGGGTCCCAACGGAGCTTGGCGCGTGCGGTGTCGAGTTCAAGAAAGTCGAAATCGTCGACGCCTAGTGTCGGGTTGCTGGTAAAACCGTCGGAGCGTCTTGAGTCAATGCTGAAACGAAACGCGAGTTTATCTTCAACCAGCGGTGTATTGAACATCAGCGATCCGCCAAAGGTACGGAAACTACCAGCCTCGCTGCGCAGCTTGAATTCCTGGTCGTATGTCGGGTCATTGCTCCGTATCACAATGGCCCCGGCTAGCGCGTTTCGACCTTGCTGGGTGGATTGTGGACCCCGCAGGATTTCCACCTGATCTAAATCCCACGTCGAGTAAGGGCCGAATTCTACAGTCCGGTTTCCCGGAAGGGCAACCCCGTCAATCTGAGTGGAAATCAACTGTCCCTGACCACCGCCACCAAGGCCGTTTTGCGGAATACCTCGTATAACAAAAAGACCCCGTGTGTTCACCACAGTCACATTGGGCGCCTCATTGATGGTCTGTTTCAGAGACTGGTCGCCTCGGCGTTCCAAATCTTCACCACGGATCACCGTTACACTTGTGGGATTTTCTTGCAGCCGGCGTTCGATCAGTTCGCCGGAGACAACAACGGTTCCCAGATCCAAAGGAACATCTTCAAGAATGATGTCGCTGTCTTGCGCTCCGGCAATCGCCGGCAGCAGGCCAATCATGGACACACTGGTTCGTAGTACGAAACGCCGCATGGTACGCTCCCCTTTTTTCCCGATGGCCGTGGCGTCGAGCAGGGTGTCGCTGGCTGTGGCGGCGATACGCTGCCATGCGCGCGGAAATGACGCAAGAGCGGGTAAAACCCGTCTTCTAAACATCACCCGACATGTTGCAAATCAGCACAGCAAAAGCCGGACGCATCAAGGTGGGGATGATCAGATCAGGTCGTCGCCCTCGGCAAGCCAGTGCGCCGCGTCCTCGGCACCGGCCCTATTCGGCGGCGTCCAGTTTTTTCGATGCATGTGGTCCCAGGATGATCGAGCTTTCCTCATCAGGTGTGGGCGCCTCGGATTGGGACGTCGTTTTTTCAAGTGTGGCGAGACGGTGCTCCAGTTCGGCAATACGCGCCTCCAGAAGGACAATTGTGTCGCCACCCGCTGATGATGATTCACCATGGGTCCGCAGCGCGGTGAAAGGTATCCCAACCCGTGTTGTCACACCGTTCCACGCAGCATTTGCGACGCTGACTAACGCGCCGGATATAACGGACATATAGGGAACTACTCGCGCGGTCGCTTGCTGGAAGACCGCGAAGAACCGAACCCGCGCTTGATAGTAGCGATCAGGCTGAATTGCGACCATGGCCCATCCCACTGTCGTCACGGCACCGGCCCAGATCGACAGTCCTGACCAGTGACCGATGATGGTGAGGTATAGTCCGGGCGCAAAGGTTGCGATACGCGCAGGCCACGCAAAAGGCCGTCTTTCTATCTTGCTTTGCTTAAAAATACGGCGACGCTTGGGATCCGTCGCAGCCAGGTATCCAAGCCCTGCAAGGCTGAGGACGATCAGGGCAAATATCGATGCGCCGGTCATTCCGCCGGCTCCTGAACCAATCTGGTCGTGCGTTCATCCTTGGTTTGGCGTGACTTCCGCAGAAGGAGCAAACCAAAGACCAGCAGTAACAGATCGATCACAAGTATTTCTTCCCCGCCCGCGATAATGGCTTCGCTCCAGCTTGTGCCACCAGTGAGGTGCCTCAGAACCGGCAGCGACAGACATAAAAGCGCATTGGTCAGCCGCAGCACTTCTGGTGCATCAGATCTACGAAGGCCAACGGCAATCGCGAAAAGAGCACCGAAAAGGAAGCCGACCGGTGTCCACCAATGCGGATCACCTGCGGGCATCACCAGAAAGAAAACAACTGCCGACACCAGCATCGCCAGCGGCAATCCCCATACCGTAACAACAATCCATCGACGAAAGCCTTGCCAAAGAGGCACGTCTTGCCGTCTTTTGGTCCAAAGCAGCATGCCGGTGGCGGTCACGTAGGCCATGGCCAAGCCCATACCGAGCCAGACCATTTTGGACGCCAATCCGGCAAAATTGCCAAAATGTAGCGGTGGCATGATCCCGATTAGGCTCGATCCGAGCGAGGGCGCTTGCCCGATGAAGGGCCGTTCGCCTTTAAAACTGCGGGTTACGCCATCAAAGGCGAGCGGTGAGCTAATCAAGCTGCCCTCGGCAGCGCCGGCCCGCACGAGGATCTCCGCACTCGCACTATCGTAGTTGCGGATATCAATCGAGCTGACTTCGGAACCCGTGCGCCGCGTCGCGTCCATGATGACATAATCCAGACTGGCCATTGGTGCCGGGGTCAGATCCAGCTCTTCCGGTGTGCCGATGACTGTTTCTATCAGTGCCTGCTGATCACCGCCGAACGCGGACATAGCCACAACCGGAATACCAACGCTTGTGGCAAAGCCAAAGAACGCGCCGGTAAAGGCGAGTATGAAAGCGAAGGGCAAGCCCCACGTACCAGCCAAAACGTGCAAATCACGCGCGCCGACCAGACGGTCAGAACCACGCCCCGCGACAAACGCATCGCGGAACACATGACTATGGATAATGATGCCGGAGATAGCCGCAGCCATCATCATCATGCCCAACACGCCCACCAAGATCAAACCATACGGGTTGGGAAGGTAGAGTTGCACATGCAAATCGACCCAGAAGTTGGCAAGCGCGCTGCCCGCATCCCTGGGCTGCTCGGAGCTTAGACCTTCCCAGCGCTCGATCACCTCGCCAGTTTCGGGATCGAGGGTGATATCGACCTTCGGCTCAATGATCTGTCCGGTTTCGGGATCTGTGTCATGAGTGTGAAAGATGTATCGCATGTCTCCTTCAGACGTACGAAAAATACTGACTTCCTCGTAGTAGGATCGATCCACGTCGCGTGCCGCAGTTCGAAAATGGTGGTCGATCCTAGGCCCAAGCGTAGTACGGGACTCATTGATCTGTCCCTTGCTCCAGGTTCCGATTTCATTGTCGAACACAACGATCGAGCCGGTGAAAATGCACACATAGAGCAGCAGACCCAGTATCGTGCCTGACCAGCCATGGACGCTCAGAAACCTTTTGGTCTTCGCTTGCGAAAGAAAACTCATGGGCGTCTCGTCCTAAATGCTCGTCAAAAGTAGACCGATATGTCCAAGAGCAAGCACCGCCAAAACCAACGAGGCGCGCGCCAGCTTGTCTTCGGCGAGAGCATAAAAGAAAACACCTGCCCATATCAGCGGAAAAAGAACGACAGGCATCGCGATATTATCGATCCGCGCGATCCCGGGTGGCCACCAATGCGCCATGCCCATCATAACCAACAGTGTGACGATCAGAGCAACAGGACCGCATAAAATCCAACGTGTGGTCCGGGGCCGCGCCTCAACAACCTGCCTTAGTTTCACAAGACCCGCGAAACGCATGGCCGAACCGGGTTTTTGGATGCTCACTTCATCTTGCATGGCTCATCCGAAGCATATCTTCTATTTAGCTTTGAACAATCTAGACAGTCACCCGCCTCATTCCAATCTAAATCTGGCAAAATGTAGTCGAGCACGCCGCAATGCAGTTCTACTGAGCACAATAGTCTGTGCATGGTGGCGCAATTACCATGGTGTCGTTGCGCGCCCAACGAGCCACTTAAGCGGAATGGTATAGCAAACTTCAACAATTTGTCGTTTTCGCTATTGATCATTTGATCAACCTTTGTTTGTTAAGCGATCATGCAGGCATCTGAACGTGATCGTCTTAGCCAAGAACGGCAACTTTTCGCAGCGTTGATAACAAAAGCCTGAATTAGCCTTCGATTGCCAATATCGTGGCCCGTCGCGAAGACACATGTCGGGCAATGAAGCAAACGTATGGCCGATGCGGGAGCCGACCGAGGCGGGTGTTCCGGAAACCGGACATGACGCTGCAAACCGAAGTGTCGATTTACCACCGCGACTACCAAAACATGAAACCGGTTGGCAGAATCACTGATTCAAAAACCGCCTATTTTTCTGGCACGATCGCCCCTCTGTAACGGCAACGTTTCGGGCTTCACTCCTGTTACAAAAGTGTATCAAAAACTTCAAAAAACCGTTGTTGTCAGCGCATACCCAACCCACGCTGCGGAGAGGAATGTACATGCTCGAAATTGACGGGCTGACAAAAGAATTCGGCAAAAACATGGCGGTTGATAATGCCAGTTTCCGGATAGAAGGGTCGGCAATGGTAGGCGTTATCGGCCGATCTGGCGCAGGTAAATCGACGCTGCTTCGCATGATCAATCGCCTGACCTCGGAAACGGCGGGTACCATCACATACGACAACCGTGACATCACTGCATTGCAGGGCCGCGACGTGCGACGGTGGCAATCTGAATGCGCAATGATTTTTCAACAATTCAACCTCGTGCCAAGGATGGATGTCGTGTCCAACGTTCTGCACGGAACACTCAATCGCCGGTCAACCTTGGCCACGATGTTCAATCTCTATCCAAGGAAGGATATTCACACCGCGATCGATATTCTCGACCGTCTTGGAATTGCAGAGCAGGCGCCGAAACGCGCGGAAGCTCTGTCTGGTGGGCAGCAACAGCGCGTGGCGATTGCCAGGGCGCTGATGCAGGATCCGAAAATCATCTTGGCGGACGAGCCGATCGCGAGTCTTGATCCGATGAACGCCCAGATTGTGATGGAGGCGCTACGCCGAATTCACGATGAGGATGGCCGCACAGTGATTGCCAACCTACACACGCTCGATACGGCGCGGCGCTATTGCGACCGTGTCATTGGAATGCGCGAAGGACGGATCGTGTTCGATGGAACGCCCGAGCAGCTTACCACAGGCGTTGCACGCGACATTTATGGCGCCGGAGCCGATTTTTCGGAAGCAGCCACTTCGACAGAGATCGGCACCCTAAACCAGGCCGCTGAGGAGCGGGCTGTGATTACGGCTTGATACAGAACCAGAATCGAAAAGCGGCGCAATCGCCGTGTAGCATGGAGAGGAAAATGAAACGCACTCTTGCACTGGCACTGGCCACGACCACTGCTCTTGGATCTGGCGCATTCGCCGGAGAGATCACGGAATTTCGTATTGGTATCCTTGGCGGCGAAAACGCCCAGGACCGGATGAATTCAAATGAATGCCTGCGCACCTATACCGAAGAGGCTTTGGGTGTTGAAACCAAGCTCTTTGCGCCGGCTGACTATAACGGCGTGATCCAGGGTTTGTTGGGCGGTACGCTGGATATGGCATGGCTTGGGCCGTCATCTTATGCGGCGACCTACCTGCAGGACCCCGAAGCTGTTGAAGCCGTGCTGATCAAGGTCAACATGGATGAATCCGTGGGCTATCACTCCATCGGTTTTGCGCGCAAGGACAGCGGCATTGCAAACCTTGACGATATGAAGGGCAAAGATTTTGGGTTTGGAGATCCAAATTCCACATCTGGCTACCTCATTCCATCGATCGAGATCCCCGAGCTTACCGGATCTACAATGGAGTCCGGTGACTATTTTGGCGACGTCAAGTTCACCGGCGGTCATGAGCAGACAATCGTTGCCGTTTTCAACGGAGATATCGACGCAGGCGTGACCTGGGCTGATGGTCAGGGCGCATGGGAAGACGGCTACAATTCCGGCGCGTTGCGCAAGGCCGTCGATGCGGGCCTCGTTGACATGAACGAGATGGTTCAAATTTGGAAATCCAAAGTGATCCCTGAGGGCCCCGTCGTCCTAAGACAAGCGCTTCCAGAGGATGTGAAGGCCACAATGACCGAATTGATGGATGCCTTGCACGAAACCGATCAGGATTGCGCCTATGGTGTAACGGCAGGCGAGTCACTCGGGTTTCAACCGGTGACGCATGACACGTATTTGTCGATCATTGAGGCCCGCAAAGCCAAGATCGGCGGCTAAAACACGACCATTTGAACCGGGGCTCTTAGCCAAGGGCCTCGGTTTTCCTGTGCTGCGCCTTACACCCGATCGGATGTCGCGCAGCTTCTTTTGAAAGATCTTGGATGGCGGAACTTTCAGCCTCGCAGCCTAGCGCGCCCAGCTTGGACCATGTCCAGGCGCACTACATGGCGTTGGTGCGGCGCAAACGGCTCTATGGAGCTTTGACGCTTCTCATCTTCGTTGTTCTAATGGTTTCCGGGTTCATGGTGGCGGACGACCGGAACGCGGGCGGGTTCTGGGATGGCATCAGCAATATCGGGGACTATCCCGCGGCAGTCCTGTCTGAAGCGCGAGAAAAAATCGCCGACCTTCCAGCCCTGATGTGGGAATTTCTCCCGGCGCTAATCGAGACGATAAACATCGCGGCCGTGTCAACGATTACCGGTGTCGTGTTGGGCTTCTTTCTAGCCATGCACGGCACGCGTGGTCTCGCCATGTTCCCAAGCCTGATCCCTTTTGTGCGGCGGATCTCGGACATCATGCGCGCGGTACCGGAAATCGTCATTGCATTGATGCTGATTTTCGTGCTGGGCGGCGGGCCGGTGCCTGCGGTGATTGCCATTGCTATTCACACCGCGGGCGCAATCGGCAAGCTCTATTCCGAAGTGGCGGAGAACGCGGACCTGAAGCCGGTTGAGGGCTTGGCTTCGGTTGGCGCGAACTGGCATCAGCGCATCCTGCTAGGCGTGTTACCACAAGTCGCGCCCAATTTTCTAAGCTATGGGTTGCTTCGTTTTGAAATCAATATCCGGGCGTCTGCCATACTTGGTTTCGTGGGTGCGGGTGGCATCGGATACGAGTTGCGAAATTCAATGTCTTGGGGCCCGGGGCGGTTTGACGAAGCGGCCGCCATTTTCATTCTTCTCTTTGCAACCATCGTCTTTTTTGATCAATTATCGAGCCGCTATCGCAACCGACTAACGGATGGGGTGGCGCCATGACTGATGCGATCGCAACCGAAGTGACAGTGACAGATATGACCGGCCCGGCAGAAAGGTTGATCCAGCGCAAACGATTGATCGCCTTCGCGGTTCCCGGCATTCTACTTGCCTACTTTGTCTACATCTTCTTCGCCTTCGACCTTGCCGGGCTTTACAAACGCGCACAGCCTGAAAACGCGCTGATCCTCGCCGCTGACACCTGGAGCCATAAGGTTCATGTGAACCGCTCCCATCGCGATGGCACGATCGAGGTCAGCTATGAAGGGGAGCGGAAGGGGCGCTATCCCGATGGAATGCAACCGGATTGGGTGCGCGATGACGGCGCGACGACCTTCATCGATTTGGGTGACGGATACGAGGTGCGGTTTCTTCCGGAGAATGTCAGTGAATTCGATGTGCCGGGCTATGGAACTATTATGGCACAATTCGATGGCTCACGGGTTGTCACCAACCTGGGCGACACACCGCCGGACTGGGTTAATGCAGGCCGCAACCGGGTGTCGATCACGACAGAGGGCGGGCGGCTCACGGTCACGCGGTCGCGCTCTGAGGTCTTCAATTACTTCCGGGGATGGGAACTCTTTTGGTTTACCATCGATAGTCCTTATTACGAACATGGGCCTTTGGAAATCCTGTTCGGACCGCAGCTTGATCCTAATCGCAACAATCTGGCCGGGGCTGCCTACGATTTCTGGAACAACGCAATGTGGCGGCATGGCGATGTGTTCTGGGCCATTGGCGAAACCATCCTGATGGCGTTTCTAGGCACGTTTGGTGCGGCGATAGTTGCCTTGCCGCTTAGCTTTCTGGCGGCCAAACGCTTTGCCCCCTTCGCCGCAATCCGTTTTGCGATGAGGCGGGTTTTCGACTTCGTGCGCGGCGTTGATGCACTGATCTGGACGATCGTTCTGTCGCGCGCCTTTGGTCCGGGTCCGTTGACCGGGGCACTGGCCATTCTTGTCACGGATACCGGTACATTCGGCAAAATCTTCTCCGAAGCCTTGGAGAACGTGGATGAGCGGCAGATCGAAGGTGTGTCTTCGACAGGTGCCAAACCAATGCAACGCTATCGCTTCGGGGTGATACCGCAGATCGTGCCGATTTTACTCAGCCAAGTGCTATACTTCCTCGAATCCAACACCAGGAGCGCCACCATCATTGGCGCAATCACTGGGGGCGGCATCGGTCTTCTGATCACCCAAGCGATCCAAACTCAGAAAGACTGGGAAGAGGTAGCCTACTACATTATCCTGATCATCCTGATGGTGATTTTCATGGACTGGCTCTCTGGCTGGCTGCGGCGTAAGCTCATCAAAGGTGACGCGGACGTCTAAACCATGCAAAAACTCAACGCGAATGATCCTGTCATTCACCCCGATTGCGAGATCACGCAAAGCACGTTCGGTGCCTATTGCGAAGTTGGCCGGTGGAGCCGCGTGCTCTACTCACAATTCGACGACTATTCCTATTGCGACCGGGGCGCAGACATCGCCAATGCAAAAATCGGAAAGTTCGCAAACATCGCCTCGCTTGCAAGGATTGGCGCAACGGATCACCCGCTTCATACGGCAAGCTGCCATCATTTCCTCTATCGCTCTGCGAGCTATTGGGACGATACGCAGGATGATCCGGACTTCTTTGCCCATCGCAGATCTCGGGTCGCAACGATCGGGCACGATACCTGGATCGGCTATGCGGCCATGGTGAAACCAGAAGTCACGATTGGTCATGGCGCTGTGGTCGCAGCAGGCGCGATCGTTACCAAGGATGTCGCGCCCTACACGATTGTCGCGGGCAACCCGGCTAAACCGCTTCGGGACAGGCAACCCCCCGAGGTCGCCGAACGCCTGATGGCTTTGGCTTGGTGGGACTGGGATCATGCCAGGCTGCGCCTTGCTCTGGAGGACTTTCGAAAGTTGTCCGCAGAAGAGTTCCTGGAAAAACACGAGAACCAGTAGCAAACGGTCCGTGTACTAGCGACTGCGTTCCAGCGCGTACCTAACTACTGACGTATCGGGACCTCGGTGTCCCCTTGCCGATACTGTCTATAAACAAGGCCCTCACCGGCCTCGCACCAAACGTCATAAAACTGTTACATTCGCGGCGTCCGGGTGCTAGGTTCGGATCATGGTAAAACGTGCAGCCCTCCTTATGCTGATCGTAATTTATTCCGCACAGGACGCAGATGCGCGCCTGGACCCACTCTATTGCGAACCAAAGGAAAAACTCCGCCACGCTCTGGAAAACAAACATCGTGCGAAGCTGACCGGACAGGGTGTGCGTGGTCCTGATGTGGTTTTGGAACTCTGGGCGGAGCCTGAAAGCGGGGACTGGACCCTTGTGCAGACCTACGCCAATGGTCAAGCCTGCGTGGTCGCCATCGGTGAGCATTGGGAGCCACCGCAAACCGGCGGGGAACCGAGCTGAGCAAACACCGACCAAGCAGTTTCAACCAACCGCCAACACAAGCTGGTAGAGAAGCATCGACATTCTGAAAGTCCCGCGTCGCGAGTGCCATTGGCGCAGATAACACAAACAAGTCTCGATTGCGGCGTGCTGTTTGGACGAACCTTAGAGATCAACAATTATCGTACGGACATTTTCGCAAACGTTTTGTTCATAGACATCGGAAGCTTGAACCTTCAAGCAAAACTAACATAGAATTCCATTATGACGGACGACGCGAATTCTATTCTGAACACGCTTCCAATGCGCCTGAAAGAGGCGCGCAAGGCGCGGGGCTTGTCCCTTGATGCCGTGGCTAGTCTCAGCGGAGTGTCACGTTCTATGGTCAGCCAGATTGAACGAGGAGAAAGCAGCCCAACAATTTCGACCTTATGGAACCTGACCCAGGCTTTGAATGTCGACTTCGCCGGGTTGATGGATCAGCGCGATGCTCAAGATCAGGTCAAAGTTCTGAAAGCGGCTGAAGTTCCGCAGATAACCAACATGGGAACGCTTTGCAGCATCTCGATCCTGTCACCTCCCGAAGATGCAGGCGAACACGAATTGTACGACATCCTTTTTGATTCCAGTGGATCACTCCGGAGCAAACCGCACGCAAGAGGCGCAACAGAACAACTGACCGTTCTCGAAGGATCTGTGCGTGTCACATCGGGTGCCGCTTCATCTATTCTCTCAATAGGCGACACAGCCCGATACGCCGCCGATGTCGCGCATGAAATCACAGCCCTAGATGCAAGTGCTCGCATCTTCCTAATCGTTAAAAACGGCTAACTTAGCGGAATTTCGTTCAGTATAATGGAATAATCCTTGCAAAGAAATCCGTTATGGCGGATTTTAGGCGTTGAGGGGAGTCCAGATGCTCAGTTCTTTTGTCGATCATATCGCTGAAACTCTAACGCATATCGAGGCAGACGGGCTCTACAAGCGCGAGCGTGAGATCACCTCGGCTCAGTCCGGAATTATCGCCGTGCAAGGACGCGACGTGATCAACCTGTGCGCCAATAACTATCTTGGTCTGGCAGACCACCCTGCCCTGATCAAAGCCGCGCAGAACGCAATGCAGTCGCATGGGTTCGGCATGGCCAGCGTGCGGTTCATCTGTGGCACGCAAGACTTGCATCGCGCACTGGAAACACGACTGGCGCGATTCCTCGGCAAGGATGACGCCATCCTCTTTGCAGCCTGTTTCGACGCCAATGGCGGGCTGTTTGAACCTCTTTTGGGGCCAGAGGACGCAATTGTCTCGGACAGTCTGAACCACGCCTCAATCATCGACGGTATCCGGTTGTGTAAGGCCAGACGATATCGCTACGCCAACAACGACATGGCAGATCTCGACGCGAAACTAAGCGAAGCAAAGGCCGCCGGCGCGCGCCACATCATGATCGCGACAGACGGTGTGTTCTCGATGGATGGCAGCATCGCTGACCTGACCGAAATTAGAGCCTTAGCTGACAAGCACAAGGCTGTGGTGATGGTCGATGACTGCCACGCCACCGGTTTTATGGGACCACGCGGCGCGGGCACACCGGATCACTTCGGCGTTGATGTCGACATTCTGACAGGTACATTTGGCAAAGCGCTCGGCGGTGCCATCGGCGGATACATAGCCGCACAGCAGCCGGTGATCGACCTTCTGCGTCAGCGGTCGCGGCCCTATCTTTTCTCGAACTCACTCCCGCCGTCCGTTGTGGCCGCTTGCATCGAAGCGATTGGCATGGTCGAAGACGGCGCAGACCTGCGTGCGCGTCTGTTTGAGAATGCGGCCTACTGGCGAGCCGGACTGGACGGGCTGGGCTTTGACCTTCTGCCCGGGGAGCATCCGATCATTCCAGTTATGCTGGGTGAGGCGCAGTTGGCGCAAGAGATGGCCAAGATGCTGTTCGAGGAAGGTGTTTACGTCTCTGGCTTTTTCTATCCGGTTGTTCCGCACCGCAAAGCGCGCATCCGGACGCAAATGAATGCAGCGCTTTCGCGGGATGAGCTGGATCGTGCCCTAGCTGCCTTCGGCAAGGTCGGTCGGGAGTTGGGGATCGTGCCATGAAACCGAGCACGATGACTGCGCTTGCCAAGATCAAACCAGAGCAAGGCCTGTGGCAGATTGAGGCGCCTGTGCCCGAGATTGGGGCCGATGATGTCCTGATCCAGATCAAGAAAACCGGGATCTGCGGCACCGATATTCACATCTGGAACTGGGACGAGTGGGCTGCTGCGACGGTGCCGGTGCCGCTGGTCACCGGGCATGAATTCGCAGGCGAGATCGTGGATCTCGGGCGAAATGTTGAAGGCTTGTCGATTGGCCAGCGCTGCTCTGGCGAAGGCCATTTGATCGGCACAGACAGCCGTCAATTTCGAGCTGGCAAGTTTCATCTGGACCCCGGCACGCGAGGAATCGGTGTCAACGAAGCGGGCGCCTTCGCTCAGTACCTCCGCCTGCCCGCCTTCAACGTGGTCCCGCTCCCCGACGATATTCCCGACGAGATCGGCGCCATCCTCGACCCGCTCGGAAACGCAGTCCATACAGCGCTTAGCTTTGATCTGCTGGGAGAGGACGTGCTCATCACAGGTGCGGGACCTATCGGCATCATGGCGGCCGCTGTTGCGCGCCATGCGGGTGCCCGCCACGTGGTTCTCACCGACGTGGAGCAGTCCCGACTGAAGCTGGCGGCGCAAGTCGTAAGCTCTGTAAGGACCGTCGACGTCACGCGCGAAGATCTTACCGATGTTGCACATGAACTAGGTTTAAACGAAGGTTTTGATGTCGGGCTTGAAATGTCTGGCAACCAAGCAGCGTTGGACCAGATGGTTGAGGCTCTCGTTATGGGTGGCAAGATCGCGCTTTTGGGTATTCCGCCGGGCCAGTCCCCTGTGAACTGGAGCCACATCGTCTTCAAAGCGATCACGATCAAAGGCGTCTATGGTCGAGAAATGTTTGAGACTTGGTACAAGATGATCGCTATGCTGCAAAACGGACTTGATGTCAGCCGTGTCATAACGCACCGCTTCGCAGCTCAAGATTTTGAACGGGGTTTCGCGGCAATGCGCGCAGGCACATCTGGTAAGGTTGTTTTGGATTGGGGAACCTTTGAATGATCCTAAACTCGTGATCAACCTCGGATCCCAGAGCGTTATTGAGCGTTGCCGTGTCGCGAGACATTTGGCACCATTTTTGCAGGATTGAAAAAGGGTTGCAAGCGGGTAATCGGATTGCGCGTTTTAGACTTTCCCTATCCAGGTTGACGCATAGAAAAAATGTCACTGCGTGGTTAATAATTCAAAACACATGTTGATTGTACATGTTTGAAATCGCTGCTTTCGATCACCTTGTTTGAGATCCAGACGTATAGCGCTGCGATATTTTTGAAGTCTGGTGTCTGGATTAATGTGTCATGGAAGAGACCGATCCAGATCAGGAAATTTCGACCATTCGTCAGAAGGTCAGGAAGAGTAATGTGCGCATTTTGATCACCTAATTCGTTTTGTTCGTTTAGTGCACGACGGCCACAAACCTGAGCTTCTTGTTTCTTTACATAGACAAAATCAAACGTGCCGCAGGTGTTTTCTCAAGCTTGTCAACCTTATCGGCTGGCATTGCGTGATTTTGGTTTGGAAACCGCGGCACAGGTTGTCCTGA
>JBCCNY010000018.1:0-18027 GCA_039025595.1 Pseudomonadota bacterium
CCATGGGCGCCGCCCAGCATCAACCCGATCTCATCTGTGCTCAGCTCAGCGGTTGGTCGGATTTCCGATAGGCGTCCGGCATTCAACGCACCAAAGCGATCAGCAATCTCGATCAACTCATCGAGGTCCTGACTGATGACGACAATGGCGGCGCCCTCGCGCGCCAGATCGAGCAGAGCCTGACGGATCGCGGCAGCGGCAGCCGCATCCACGCCCCAAGTGGGCTGGTTCACAACCAGCACTCGCGGACGCTGGAGCACTTCGCGCCCGATGACATATTTTTGCAGGTTCCCGCCAGAGAGCGCGCGGGCCACGGATTTCGGCCCTGGCGCGCGAACATCAAAGGCGGCCATGATTTTCTGAGTGAAGCTCTGTGTCTTTTCATGGCGCACAAACCCGCGTCGCAGCAACGGCTCCCGCTGTGTGGCGGTCATCAGCGTGTTGTCAGATAGTGACATGTCCGGCGACGCGGCATGACCCAGACGCTCCTCGGGTGCGCTCAGCAATCCAAGTGCGCGTCGCTCTGACGGTCCAAGATGCCCGATCGGCGTGCCCTCCAGCAAGAGCGCGTCGGGCGACACGCGAAGTTCCCCCGATAGCGCGGCGAGTAACGCGTCCTGTCCGTTTCCGGCTACACCGCCGATGCCGAGGATTTCTCCGCTGCTCACCGAGAACGAGACGCCATGGAGTCGTGTTCCGAAAGACACTGAGGCTGACCCGGAAACATCGTTTACTTCTAAAATGATACCACCTGTTATTGATGTTGTTCGTGCAGGGCTAACGTAGCTGCGCCCGACCATCATTTCGGCCATTTCCCGCGCGGTTGTTTCAGCCGGAATACAGGTGGCCACCTTGCGTCCGGTACGTAGGATCGTTGCGCGATCGCAGAGCTGGCGGATTTCCTCCAGCTTGTGAGAAATATAGAGGATCGTTACACCCTGACGGACCAGTTGGCGCAACGTGGCGAAGAGGATCTCCACCTCCTGCGGGGTGAGGACAGATGTCGGCTCGTCCATGATCAACAGACGCGGATCCTGCAGAAGACAGCGGATGATCTCGACGCGCTGACGCTCACCGGCGGAGAGATCTCCGACAATCCGATGCGGATCGAGTGGCAGACCATAGGTTTTGGAAACAGCGCCGATGCGATCTTCAAGCTGAGTGATCGAGGGGGGATCATCCATGCCGAGGGCCACGTTTTCGGCCACGCTGAGCGCGTCGAAAAGCGAAAAATGCTGAAAGACCATCGCCACGCCTGCTTTGCGCGCGGCACGCGGCTCTGATGGCCGGTAGGGTGTGCCGTTCATCTCCATCTTGCCCGCGTCCGGCGCAACAAGGCCATAGATGATTTTGACCAGCGTGGACTTGCCAGCGCCGTTCTCGCCCAGCAGGGCATGCACCTCACCAGGCTCGAGCTCGAGCGCGATATCGTCATTGGCGATCACACCGGGATAGGCTTTGGTCACGCCATCGATGCGCAGGAGCGGCTCAGTCAAACGTTGGGTCCCCAGACAGTCTGTCGGTTGGTAGCCTACGGTGCGCGATCGGGGCAAGGGCAAGTAGGCTTGCGGCGTTGTGTGGCTCTGGCGATGCACAATTCCGTGGCATAGAGTACCGCTATGAGCTCGGCGCGATTCATTCACCTTCGATTGCACACGGAATACTCGCTCCTGGAAGGGGCCGTGCGCCTGAAGAAGCTGCCTGAACTTTGCCGTGCGGCGAACATGCCGGCGGTGGCTGTGACTGACACCAACAACATGTTCTCAGCGCTTGAGTTTTCGGTTGCAGCCCAGGCGGCTGGGATTCAGCCAATCATGGGTTGCCAGGTCGATCTACAATACCTCGCGCCCGAGCCCGGCAAGCGTCCGGTCCCACCTGCGCCTCTGGTTTTGCTGGCCCAGAACGAGGCGGGCTACGAAAACCTGATGAAGCTCACCTCCATGCTTTTTCTGCGAGGCGGCGCGCTCTTACCGCATCTTACGGTGGCGGAACTGGCCGCCCATAGCAGCTCTGTGATTTGCCTCAGCGGTGGACCGGAGGGGCCTGTCGGGCGGCTGTTGCAGACCGGCCAGCGCCCTGCAGCAGAGGCGCTAATGAGTGAGCTCACCGCGGCCTTTGGGGACAGGCTTTATGTAGAATTACAACGCCATCGCGGTGCGAATGACCTGCCCGAAGCCGAACGCCTGACGGAGCGCGCGAGCATCGAGATGGCCTATGACTTAGGCCTGCCGCTTGTTGCGACGAATGATGTCTATTTCCCCAAATCTGAGATGTACGAGGCCCATGATGCGATGCTCTGCATTGCCGATGGCGCTTATGTCGATCAGATCGAACCGCGCCGCCGCTTGACCCCCGAACACAGGTTCAAAAGCCCCGCTGAAATGGCGACACTGTTTGCCGATATCCCTGAAGCGATTGAAAACACGATTGAAATTGCGCAGCGCTGCGCGTTTGGCGCCTATAAACGGGAACCGATCCTGCCGCGTTTCGCCGAAGATGAAGAGCAGGAACTGCGTCGGCAGGCGCGCGAGGGTCTTGCCGCGCGGCTCGAGATGATCCCGTTGGCCGCGCCGCGGGAAGAGTACGAAAAGCGACTTGATTTCGAGCTTGGCACTATCGAGGGCATGGGCTTTCCCGGCTATTTCCTGATCGTGGCCGATTTCATCAAATGGGCCAAAGAGCGTGATATTCCGGTGGGTCCGGGGCGCGGCTCGGGTGCGGGCAGCCTTGTGGCTTATGCGCTGACGATCACCGATCTCGACCCGTTGCGCTATTCGCTGCTCTTTGAGCGGTTCTTGAACCCTGAGCGGGTCAGCATGCCAGATTTCGACATCGATTTCTGCATGGACCGACGCGAAGAGGTGATCGAATATGTCCAGCAGAAGTATGGGCGGGATCGTGTCGCTCAGATCATCACCTTCGGCGCGCTGCTCTCCAAGGCAGCGGTGCGCGATATCGGGCGGGTTCTGCAAATGCCCTATGGCCAGGTGGACCGTCTGTCCAAAATGATCCCGATCGAAGGTGTGAAGCCGGTCTCCATTGAAAAGGCTCTGGCTCAGGAAGAGCGGCTGCGTCTTGAGGCGAAGAACGAAGAGGTGGTGGACAGACTTCTGAACTACGGAATGCAGGTCGAGGGGCTCTTGCGCAATGCCTCGACCCACGCGGCAGGGGTGGTGATCGGCGACCGGCCACTCGATGAGCTGGTCCCGCTTTACCAGGACGCGCGCTCCGATATGCCCGCCACCCAGTTCAACATGAAATGGGTCGAACAAGCCGGGCTGGTGAAGTTCGACTTTTTGGGCCTGAAGACGCTGACGGTGATTCAGAATGCCCTTGATCAAATTCGCGCCTCGGGTCGTGACCTGCATGTGGGGGCCGATGGGGCGGTCCTCTACCAACCCGCACCGGGGGCCATGAACGATATTGGTCAGATCCCTCTTGATGATGCCAAGACCTACGAGCTCTACACTGCGGCTCAGACAGTGGCGGTGTTCCAGGTGGAAAGCTCTGGCATGATGGATGCGCTCAAGCGGATGAAGCCCACCTGCATCGAGGATATTGTCGCGCTGGTGGCGCTTTACCGGCCCGGCCCGATGGAGAATATCCCGAAATACTGCGAGGTGAAGAACGGTCTTTCAGACAAGGAATCCATTCATCCTCTGATCGACCATCTGCTGGACGAGACCCAAGGCATCATCGTCTATCAGGAACAGGTGATGGAAATCGCCCAGGTGATGGCGGGCTATTCCTTGGGTGGCGCGGATCTGCTGCGGCGAGCCATGGGCAAAAAAATCCAGGAAGCCATGGATGCCGAACGTCCCAAGTTCATTGCTGGCGCCAAGGAAAATGGCGTAGAGGATTCAAAGGCGCTTGAGGTCTGGAACCTCTTGGATAAGTTCGCCAATTACGGCTTCAATAAATCGCATGCCGCGGCCTATGCGGTGGTGAGCTATCAGACCGCGTGGCTGAAGGCCAATCACCCGCTCGAGTTCATGGCCGGGGTCATGAACTGCGATCTGCACCTTACAGACAAGCTCGCTGTTTATTTTGAAGAGGCGCGAAAGACCATCGACCTGCCGTGGGAGCCGCCTTGCATCAATCGCTCTCGCGCGACGTTCAGCGCTGAAGGTGGCGTGCTTCATTACGGGTTGGGCGCACTGAAAAATGTGGGTGTTGAGGCGATGCGCCTGATTGAAAGAGCGCGGGTCGGCGAGGATCGTGCCGACAAGCCGTTTGTGACGCTCTTTGATTTCGCCCGGCGGGTGGACCTCAAGGCCATTGGCAAACGCCCGCTGGAAATGCTGGCGCGCGCAGGTGCCTTTGACATGCTTGACCGCAATCGGCGCCGCGTTTTCGCGTCGATCGAAACCCTGATGCGCTATTCGGCCGCTGTGCATGAGCAACGTGGCTCCGCTCAGGTGTCGCTCTTTGGTGAAGCGGGCGATGATCTGCCAGAGCCGCGTCTCAGCATGTCAGAGGATTGGCTGCCCGCAGAACGTCTGACCGAGGAATTCACGGCTGTGGGTTTTTATCTTTCGGGCCATCCGCTGGACGAGTACATGGCGCCGCTTCGGCGCAAGGGCGTTCACACGCTTGATGAGGTGCGTCAACTTGCAGCCCAGAAAGGAGCGCTGGTGGCAAAGATGGCGGGCGTGGTTGCCGGACGACAGGAACGGAAATCTGCCCGTGGCAACCGTTTCGCCTTTGTTCAGCTCAGCGATGTGACCGGTGGGTACGAGGTGACGATGTTCTCTGACACGTTGGAGGCCGCGCGCGATAACCTCGAAGTTGGCAAAGAACTGGTCTTGTCCGTCGAAGCTTCAATGGAAGCTGATCAACTGAAGATCCTCGCACGCAGTGTGCGCCCGGCGGATGAAGAAGTGGCTGATGCCGGTGCAACGGGGCTCAGGATCTTTGTGGATCAGGCCGCCGCCCTGCCTTCCGTTGCTGCAGTCTTGCATGATGCCCAATCTGTGGTGACCCGCCAGCGGGCAAAAGGACCGGTACAGTTTTGCCTGATGGATGATGCCCTGCCCGGTGAGGTCGAGATGAAAGCCGGCGAAGACTTTGTCATCACGCCGCAAATCAAGGGTGCAATCAAGAGCCTCGAAGGTGTCTTGGCGGTAGAAGAGATCTGAACCCGTCTTTGGTCAAAAGGGCCTAGTAGTGAGGAGGGACGTCATCGCCAAAGCTCTCACCACCGCCTTCTCTGGCTTCGCGTTCCGCTTCACGTTCCATCAGCAACTGCACGCGACGATTGAGCATTGCAAGTGTCGCATCTTGCTTGGCCACCACATCAGATAGCTCTTCCGTTACCCGAATGAGATGGGCGATTTGTTCTTTTATACGGTCCATATTGACATGCTTTTCCGCAACGCGACGCTAGGAGCAGAGGATAGCAAGGGTCAATTAAGAAATAGTCTAGACTGGCGAGAAGCGGTTTGCTGCCTGCGCTTGCCCCGCCTCGGACCATCCGCTAGACCGCCGCCACGGTTGCATCAAAGCGTGCAGGACATGGCGGAAAGACGTGGCAGAACGACATGGCGAAAGACAAAAAGCCTCCGCGGCCAAAGGCGGTCACTCCAAAGGGATTTCGGGACTATTTCGACACCGAAGTGACCGAGCGCGCCGCTATGCTCGATCAAATCGCGGCGATCTATCACCGCTATGGCTTTGATGCGCTTGAAAGCAGCGCGGTTGAAACTCTGGATGCTCTCGGAAAATTCCTTCCTGATGTCGATCGGCCGGATTCGGGTGTTTTCGCATGGCAGGAACAGGAAACCGGGGATTACCTCGCACTTCGCTATGACCTGACGGCGCCTCTGGCACGTGTTTATGCGCAGTTTCGGAATGATCTGCCAACGCCTTACAGGCGCTATGCGATGGGGCCGGTCTGGCGCAACGAAAAGCCGGGGCCAGGCCGGTTTCGCCAGTTTTACCAATGTGATGCAGACACAGTGGGTGCGGCCTCGGTGGCTGCTGATGCAGAGATCTGCGCGATGCTCTCGGACGCGCTGGAGGCTGTGGGCATCGTCCGTGGTGATTACGTGGTGCGGATCAACAACCGCAAAGTACTCAATGGTGTCCTGCAGGTCATGGGCCTGTCTGACCAGGCTCCGCGCGAGGCTGTGCTTCGAACGATAGACAAGTTTGATAAAGTGGGCGCCGATGGTGTTCGGCAGCTTTTGGGACAGGGCCGTCTTGATAGTTCTGGTGCCTATATCGACGGCGTCGGTTTGTCAGAGACGCAGTCAGCGCCCGTTTTGGCCTTCCTGACATCTCGCGCGGAGGACAACGCCGCCACGCTTGATAACCTTCGCGAGGCTGTCGGCGAAAGCGCAGTGGGTCAGCAAGGCGTAGATGAGCTTGAAGAGATGGCCGCTCTGCTTTCGGCGCAGGGTTACGGGCCGGACCGGATCATTATTGACCCGAGCGTCGTTCGGGGTTTGGGATACTATACCGGGCCGGTTTTTGAGGCGGAACTGACCTTTGACATTCTCGATGAGAAGGGCCGCACACGGCAGTTCGGCTCGATCGCCGGCGGCGGGCGCTACGACGATCTGGTTAAGCGGTTCACCGGGCAGGCGGTTCCGGCAACCGGCGTGTCCATCGGGGTCGACCGGCTGCTATCCGCCCTGCGGGAAAAAAAGCTGATTGGCGGCACGATGCAAGGTCCGGTCGTGGTCACTGTGATGGATCGTAACCGTCTGGCCGATTACCAGACCATGGTGGCCGATCTGCGCGCCGCGGGTATCCGGGCAGAGATGTATCTCGGCAACCCAAAGAACTTCGGCAATCAGCTCAAATATGCAGATCGCCGCGCCGCACCTATTGCGATCATCGAGGGGGCGGACGAAAAAGCGCAGGGGATTGTGCAGGTGAAAGATCTCATTCTTGGCGCAAGACTGGCCGAAAAAGCCACACTCGAACAGTGGAAGGAACGCCCGAGCCAGTTCGCCGTGGCGCGCGCCGAGATGGTGAGCAAGGTTCAGGAGATCCTGAGCGTTCACTTCCAATGACGGTAACCCGAGTACGAGAGATTGCCGCGCAGCTCAGGGCGGGCTTTGAGGCGGCGGGCGCTAGCCCGATTGAGACGCGCATTCTGCTGCCGGCCGACACGCTGCTTGACCTATACGGCGAAGATATTCGCGCGCGGGCCTACGTCACGTCCGACGCTCTGCGGGGTGAGCAAATGCTGCGCCCCGACTTCACGGTGCCGATTGTGCTCGCGCATGTGGAAAGTGGGGCACATGAGGGGTGCTACGCCTATGCTGGAGAGGTGTTTCGTCGACAGGAAAACAGCCTAGAACGCCCGAATGAGTACTTTCAGGTCGGGCTTGAGTTGATTGGTTCTGCGCAAGCCATACCTGCAGAAACACGCGTCTTTTCAGAGATTTATATGGCGGTACGGCCTTATAATCTGAGGTCTGCAATTGGCGATATCGGTCTTCTGGCCGCGGCCGTGTCGGGATTGCAGACAACCGAGCGGCGAAAGCGCGCCCTGACGCGTCATATCTGGCGTCCCGCACGCTTCCGGGCACTGATTGACCGCTTCTCCGGTCGGGTGG
The DNA here is from genome assembly GCA_039025595.1 of Pseudomonadota bacterium. Lineage (GTDB taxonomy): Bacteria > Pseudomonadota > Alphaproteobacteria > Rhodobacterales > Rhodobacteraceae > Roseovarius. The sequence continues at coordinate 7,569 of JBCCNY010000018.1, forward strand.
CCTTGCCTGTATCGCGCGCAGCGCTTCTTGCGGCGTCTGAACCGATGTCCAAAGCGACACCAATGATCGGACTGCGAAGTCGCGACGAAATCGCCACACGTATTGAGGCTTTGCGCGAAGATGCGAAGACAGAACCGCTATCGGTAACTGAGGTCGACGCACTTGACGCTCTACTGGAGGTCAGAGCGCCGGCGGATCAGGCGCTTGCGCTCTTGCGTGACATTTCTGCGGAGCTTCCCGCGATCTCCGGTGCTCTCGACCGTATGGAGGCACGGCTGGAAGCCCTCTCTCAGCGCGACATCGAGATTGGCAAGCTGGAATTTGAGGCCAGTTATGGGCGCACTCAGATGGAGTATTACGACGGCTTTGTGTTTGGATTTTATGACGCGACGCGACCGGATCAACCGCCGGTCGCAGGTGGTGGTCGCTATGATGCGCTGACCCGGCACATCGGGCAGGGGCGCGAGATACCAGCCGTTGGTGGGGTTATTCGTCCCGATTTTCTTGTTAGCCAGGGCGACACCTTCGGAAGGGACGCGTCATGACCCTCAAGATCGGGGTACCGTCCAAAGGCCGGCTTATGAAAAAAACGTTCGATTGGTTCGCGAGGCGCGGTATTCGCCTGCAACTGAGTGGAGCCGATCGCGAATATGCCGGTCGCGTGGAGGGGATAGAGAATGTCGATCTTGTCCTTCTCTCTGCCTCGGAAATCCCAAAGGAGCTGGCCACAGGACGCATTCATTTAGGGGTAACCGGCCTTGATCTTGTGCGCGAGAAATTGGCTTTCGGGGATCTTCGAGTGACGCCACTGCTCACGATGGGCTTTGGTCATGCCGACCTTGTTCTGGCAGTGCCACAGGCTTGGGTCGATGTGTCTCTCATCGATGATCTTGATGCTGCCGCAGCGGTGTTCCGAGAGGTGCATGGCTTCCGCTTGCGCATCGCGACGAAGTATCATCGGCTGGTCCAGGAGTTTCTGCGCGATCGCGGCGTGGCCGATTATCAATTGGTTGACAGCCAGGGCGCGACAGAAGGAACCGTGAAAAACGAAACCGCTGAAGCGATCGCAGACATCACCTCATCCGGCAATACGCTGCGCGCCAATCATCTTCGTGTGCTCGAAGATGGTGTTATCCTGCGCAGCGAGGCCACGCTTTTTCGATCCCATGTTGGCTCACTTGATGCGGAAGACTCGCAGGTATTGGACCGGCTCTTCCAGATGCTGGAGCTTTGATCCCCGCGCCACTTGCCAAAACAGGTCTTGTCCACATCTGACCAATATGCACCCCGTCCGTCCAGTGCATCGTGCCGCCTTTTCTTGTCGGGAAGATCCGGATGCCCCAGCTTTCGACGATAGCTTTTGGCATGTCGTGATGGATAAAAAATGCGGTCTATGTACCAGTACCAAAAGCCAAATTGTTCGGTCAGACAAAGACGAGAGGGTTCGGATCGTTCCGATTGGATCTGATCTGGGTCAGAGCCTTCTGTGCCATGACGGTCTGGACCCGCGTGATCCGCAAAGCTGGTTGCTGCTGCGGGATGGCGTGGCTTTCGATGGTTTATCCGCAGCGTTGAGATTATTTCCAAGTATATCAGTTTTCTATGCGCCAGATTTGATCCTGTCCATTCTGCCGACATCATGGCGTGACGCGCTGTATCGTATGGTGGCCCGGAACCGATATCGCTGGTTTGGACGCGCTGACCTTTGCGCGATGCCTGACCCAGGCGTGCAAAGCAGGCTGATCTCATCGCGCGCAGGCGACACCGATCGTTGGGCTTGATGGGTCGGATGCTCAGCCGATGCCTGTGAGAAACGCGGTTAGGTTTGACGTGAGATCGTCGGAGACGTAACCGCCCTCCTGAACGATCACCAAGGGTTTCTCTATGGCGGCGATCGCTCGGGCGAGCGCGATAAAATCAGCCGTTTGAAACGCCATGCCGCGAAACGGATCGGAGATATGTGTGTCAAGGCCAAGTGCAACGACTATGATTTGAGCGCCGAAGTCGGAAATGCGAACGAGAGCGGTTTCAAGTGCCGGGCGGTAGTCCTTAAAGTCTGTTCCTCGGGGCAGCGGGAGGTTTAGATTGGCGCCTTCGCCCGGGCCATGCCCGGTTTCCTGCGCATGACCGCGAAAGAATGGATAAAAGTGATTGGGATCGGTGTGTAGCGATACGGTCAGCACGTCGGGTCGGTCGTAGAAAATGTCCTGAGTGCCGTTGCCGTGATGCACATCTATGTCCAGAATGGCGACCCGCCAGCCGGTCTGCGTCAAATGCGCAGCAGCGATGGCGGCGTTGTTGAGAAAGCAAAAACCGCCGGCTCGATCGCGGCACGCATGATGACCCGGCGGACGACAGAGCGCATAGCAAGGGGCGCCGTGCAGTGCCACGGTCTCCGCCGCGGCCAGCGCGGTCTGTGCGGAGGCGTGGGCGGCAACAAAGGTATTCGGACCGATTGGACAGGCAGTATCAGCCTGGTGAAATCCAGCCTGCCCGATAGGTGAGATGGGGTAGGTGTCATCGCGTTCGATCGGGTGAACATTTGGGATGACTTCTGGCCCTGCACCTTCGATTTCGCGCCATCGGTCATAGATAGTCTCCAGAAAGTGCAGATAAGCCGCCGAGTGCACATTACCCAGGGCGGCTTTCCCGTAGTCCGAGGGGCGTTCAATGCGCCAGCCCGCCGCCTTGGCGCCCGCAAGTAAAAGCGACGCGCGCTCGGGCACGTCCGGGCTGGGGCGTTTGTTTCCGGCGACCAGAAAGTTCTCTGGCCTATGTTCGTTCTGGAGCGGGTCAAAGTAAGCAATCATCGCGCAGATGGGTTCATTTTTAACGATCGGGTTCTGGCGCACGGGTCTGCGCGTTGCGATAATACTGTCACCTCTTTCGGACCGAGGCAACGGTGCGAAACTACTGAAGGATCGGCTCGTAAGCCTCTGTTTTAATGAGGATCAGACATGCCCGAGCCTTTGGTGGTGATTGCGTTTTGTAACGACTGAGTCAATGGGCGTTTCGGCGTCGTTAAGCCGTTTACATGATCCTTAGACGACCGATGTCTCGCCGTCGTCTCTTTGTCGAAAATCAACAAAATCTACCCTGAAATTAAGGGCTTGGTGTTCGCCACACCTGATTAAATTAACAACATGGGCCAGCATCAAGGATAAGTTAATGTTTCTGGCTATTCTGTCGCGGTACCCAATTAGGTGAGATGTTGACGATGAAAAAACTCCTTTTGCGTCTTGAGACACAGATGGGAATTGGGCTGAGCCTGCTGTTGGTGGTTTTTGCTCTGGGCTTGTTTCTTACCTTATCCAATCAGTCTCGCCTGGCTCTGATCAATGCGGCCGATGAGCGGCAGGAGACATCCTTGCGGGTTCTGGTCAATGAAATCCTCCAACTTGACCCGTCGATGACTGTGACCGAGCGTGATGGAGCTGTAACCGGTTTGCGGTCGGATGCGATCCCGGATCTACCCGATCACAGCCTGATTGATCAGGTCGGCTCCATTTCAGGTGAAACCGCCACCGTTTTTTTGTGGGACCCGGTTGAGAGGGATTTCATTCGCAAATCTACAAATATCATCAAGCCGGACGGCATGCGTGCTGTTGGCACTTATCTGGGTAAGGAAAACCCAGTCACAAAGGTGATGTTGGAAGGAAACTTGTATTCTGGCGAGGCCGTCATTCTGGGTAAGTCCTACCTTACTCGTTATCTTCCCGTGCTTGATGGGTCCGGAAGCGCGATAGGTATTTTGTACGTAGGCGTAGAGCGGATGGAAATGGACGCAGCGCTACGAGAGATGAAGTGGAACGCGGCGATAAAATCAACGCTCGCGCTTTTCCTCGGGATCACGCTTTTGGTCTTGGGTATGCGGGCGATGCTGAAACCGCTTGGGCAAGTGTCCGCGTCGGTGATCGCCATCCGTCAAGGTGATGCCGACGAACCTGTACCCTGCCTTGATCGGCCTGATTCTATCGGGAACATTGCGCGTTCTGTAGAAGACCTTCGCGTGCGGCTGACTGAGGTTGCGCAGCGAGACGCTGAAATTGATCGTGCCCGAGCCGAACAGGATGCTGCAATTGATGTGTTGTCTTCAGGACTTTCTGCTTTGGCCGACCGGGATTTGACGACCCGAATAGGCGAGGATGTGGCCTTCCCGGCAGGCTATGAACGCTTGAAAGAGGATTTCAACACGGTTGCGATTTCGCTATCGAACGCCTTGTCGTCTATCTATGCGGTTTCGCACAACCTGCATGCCGCATCCGCGGACGTTGGGCAGATATCCGGTGACCTTTCCAGCCGGGTCGCACGTCAAGCCGCAACTCTCGAAGAAACGGCTGCTGCGATCGAAGAGCTGACACGCTCCAGCCAGACGATCAACGCGCGTGTTGCAGAGGCGCATGGATTGGCAGCCTCAAGCGTCGAGGTTTCTGGCAAGAGCAATAGCCAGCTTGATCAAGTGGTGGAAGAAATCAAAAAGATCGAAAATTCTTCGCAGCAAATCGACTCCATCGTGAACCTGATCGAAGACATCGCTTTTCAGACCAACCTTCTGGCTTTGAATGCGGGGGTAGAGGCAGCGCGCGCCGGAGAGGCGGGTGCAGGTTTCGCTGTGGTCGCCAGCGAAGTGCGAGGTTTGGCCAAACGCGCGTCCGAATCTGTAGGCGAGATCCGAGAGTTGACCAAAGCCAACATCGAACAGGTAAAGGATGGATCGCGCCTCGTTCAGTCCACAGGCGACTCGATTCGCGGTGTTCTTGAACAGATAAAAGACTTGGGCGAACTCGTCTCTGACGTGACATCTGAAATTGACAATCAGACGCAAGGACTAACCGAAATCAACGCGGGCATGCGTGACCTCGATAGCGCGACGCAGGAAAATGCGGCTCTTGCCGGTGATTCTGAGGCATCCAGTTCGCGACTGAGCACGGAGGCGGATCGCCTAGCTGAAACGATCTCCGCTTTCCGAACGGATGATCAGGAGCGCCACGCGTTTGCAACGCCAAACGCCGCCTAACTCTTCGTTCAGCAGATCGAAGGTCCAGCCGCTTCAGTCGGGTTTTCCTCTAAGGTGAAACCGGCCCGACTACGCGCTTTTCGCGCCACTATGACCTCCTAATTGGAGCGAGAGTTTTCGCTCTAAACACGTTTCCGAAAAGCTCAGATCAAATAGCAGAACATGGTTTCGGTTGCTTTGATCGAGCCACTCTTCAGAGGATGGGTATTAGTGTGCCGATTTAACCAACGAAGCCGCCCGCGCGAACGCACGGCCTGATCCCCGATCGGTCTTCTGCAAAGACTTTGCGCTCCAGCCTCCCGCAATTCTGAACGATGCCCTTTTTGGGAATTTCCAGAGTAAAACACGCCACCAGAGCCATTTCACCTTCCGCTGCATCCAAGCTCTGTTCGCGTTGAAAAAAAACCTTGTTCTGACGCTACAAGTCACGACCGATATCTTTTGCCCATGTCAATCATACGCCAGACACCCTCTTTTCTATGGCACTTTGTGCCTCTAGATTGCTCCCGGGCGGACATCATCGGAGGTTAGTAGAGGAACCTACCGACGCCGCATGGGTCTAGGACAGGAAGGTTTCAATGAACAACCATAAGAAATTCTACATCAACGGTGTTTGGGTCGATCCAGTCAGCAGTACGGATTTTGACGTTCTGCATCCCGGAAACGAAGAAGCCATCGCAACTATTGCTCTGGGGTCAAAAGCAGACGTCGATGCGGCAGTGACGGCGGCCAAAAATGCGTTCCGAACATGGCAGTTTTCGAAGGTTGATGAACGTGTCGCGCTGCTAGAGAAGATCATCGAGGCCTATTCCGTCCGCGCTGAAGAATTCGTACGCATGATGCCGCACGAAATGGGCACCACAATCTCTTTCTCACGCGAAGTGCATATGCCTGTCGGGATCGGCCATCTCGAAGCAGCAATCGAGGCGCTGAAGGCGCATAAGTTCGAGCGTCCTTCTCTTCGAGGCGGCTCTACACTTGTGGACGAACCCGTGGGTGTTGTTGGAATGATCACACCTTGGAACTGGCCGGTTAACCAGATCATGATCAAAGTCGCGCCCGCACTGGCTGCTGGCTGCACTATTGTTCTAAAGCCCAGCGAGTATTCGCCTCTGACCTCCATCATGCTTGCTGAAGTCTTCGACGAGGCAGGCTGTCCTCCGGGTGTGTTTAACATGGTGAATGGTGACGGCCCGGTGGTGGGCGAGGCGATCTCTTCGCATCCTGACATCGACATGGTGTCTTTCACAGGTTCCACTCGTGCGGGCAAGGCGGTCACAAAAGCGGCGGCCGATACGATTAAGCGGGTCACACTCGAGTTAGGCGGCAAGTCGCCCAACTTGCTTTTTGCAGATGCTGACCTGGCCTTCGCTGCGAAAACCTCTGTCGATGCCTGCTTTATCAATAACGGTCAGTCTTGTGATGCCGCGTCGCGATTGCTGGTCGAACGCTCGGTTTATGACGAGGTGGTTACGCTTGTCGCGGCCGAGGTTGAGGCCTGTGAGGTTGGCGATCCAATGGAAGAGGGCGATCATATTGGCCCGGTGGTCAACAAAAAGCAGTTCGAACATATCCAAAGCCTCATTCAAGCCGGCATAAATGACGGCGCTACTCTGGCTGCAGGTGGACCTGGTCTGCCAACCGGCTTCAACAAAGGGTACTACGTTCGGCCCACGCTCTTTACCGACGTGAACAACGATATGACGATCGCACGGCAGGAAGTTTTTGGGCCCGTCCTGGCCGTTCTACCGTTCGAGTCAGAGGACGAAGCCATCGAAATTGCCAATGATACACCCTACGGTCTCGCCGCTTACATCCAATCCGGAAACAAGGACCGCATTGATCGTGTGAGCCGCAAATTGCGCGCCGGAGTCGTTAATGTGAATGGCGAGGCTGGCGACTACGATGTACCTTTCGGGGGATACAAGCAATCGGGTAACGGCAGAGAAGCAGGTCCTCTCGGTTTTCACGAATACCTTGAAACAAAGGCAATCACAGTCTGAACTGTCTACACAGTCGTTGCCCTGTTAGGGTGACGTCCTTCTTGATGCCACCCGGTCCGCGGCTCCAAACGTGCAAACGGACTTTCTGGCTTTTGAGAACGGAGCCACCAAGCTGGTCCAGCAACAAGGATCGCTTGTTTTCGGGCGTTGCTTCGACGCCACTACCGAAAACGGAGCTGTAAAGTGTAATTAAATGCCTTCTGCATCGTCGCGAACTGATGCCGACCCGGCACTTCTACCGATCAGCCGGAGCCTGAACGAAACGTCGGCCCGAGGCGCTTAGGTTCGCGTGCTTGTAAGCAAATGCGCGATTCGCTGTGTCGAAGCATTGTTTCGAATCTCGAGCCATTCCGGCACGCGGTCGATCTTTACTGCTCGACGGAGTTAAAAGCACTGAAAACGCTCTGTCCATGATTTTGCCACAATCGCAAGCGCTGTCAAAAGGTCAATCAACAAAGAAACACACGTTTAAAGAGAGTTTTCTTGATCAATTTTATTGATTTATTGAGAAAAATTTGATCTTACTGCGAGCCGAAGTGTAACCTAAACAACTTTAACGAGTATTAATTTGTTTCGAATGCCGAAGCTCGCGCGCGTCTGGTGCCATACCAACGCCCCAATATAGACATAATCGCCTTTGTCGCGTGGATCGTTTTTCTTAACAAGGAAGACATCCGCTTTGGCCCTTTTATGGGCGTGACATCGTGTTTTGAACAACTGCGGCGACGCGAATGTTGCAGGTTCGGTAGGGCGGTTGACGGCAATAGCTGTCGTTTTTGGTTCGATTGGGCTGCTGTTTGGGACGTGGTTGTGACTGTGCGTGAATGGTGTCGGCGAAAGCCGATCGGAGTTTGAGGAAGAACGATGAAGTGTCTGGATTTCGACGCGCTCGTTGCTGGGACAATTTTAACAGACGCGTTCGCTGATCAGGGCGTGCACGTGTCTGCCACAGGCGGCTCCGACCAAGCGATGATCTTCAGTACGACCCATCCGACTGGTGGTGACGATGATCTGGGATCATCGAATTTGGGCAACGTTCTGATCATTTCTGAAAATGGCGACACAAGCGATCCCGACGATAATGGGCGCGGCGGCACGTTAAATCTTGGCTTTGACGAACCTGTCTTTGTAAACCGCCTGACTTTCATCGACATCGAAGGGGGCGCAACGGTCCGTTTTTTCGATGCCGACGGCGCGTTGATCGAGAGTATCGATGTGCCGGGAACGGAAGATAACGGACAACGCATTCAGGATTTCGACGTGCCCGGCGTCAGCCGCATGGAAGTCGTGTTGCCGAATTCGGGTGGGCTGGATTCATTGGTTTTTGATGGCCCGCCAGCCACTTCAGGAGGCGGCAGCGGTCTCGACGGTATCGTCGATGGCTCCAATGAGGCGGAGGTTATCGATCTGAACTATACCGGCGATCCGGATGGAGACCGGATAGATGCCGCAGATGCGGTTTTGCCGGGCGAGGGGCCAGATGATGATATCGTGGATGCCCGTGCTGGCGACGATGAGATCAAGGCAGGTCTTGGCGACGACGATGTCTATGCGGGTCGGGGCGACGATACGGTCGAGGGGGAGGTTGGCAACGATCTGATCTTCGGCGATGCCAGGTATCGGGGCGAGCCCGGCGCAGACCGGATCACGGCGTCGCGTGAGGTCTTTGACTGGTCATCTTTGTCCGACCCGTCTGGCGACCTCGGATCAGGTGTGCAGACAACCGGTGGGGCAGACGTCGCCTTTGCCATCTTGTCGGAGGGCGGTGATACAGGATTTTCGTCGCAGGTTCAGAACCTGCAGAATGTCGGGGTAGCAGACGCACCTGTCGATGCCGCCTCGTCACTGGCGAGCGATTTGTCTGCCGATGGGGCTATGACGGATTATGCGCTCGACTTCTCTATCCCGGTCAGCGATGTGGCGTTTCGCGTCAATGGGATAAACGGTGATGCTCAGGTTGAGATCCGCGCCTTCGATGCGGATGGTTACGAAGTATCGGTCAAGTTCGAGGCCGGTCCTGGACTGATTAGGCTGGATACCGATCGCGATGGCGCTCCCGATACGCTTGCCTCCAATGGCTCGGTGCAGGCCGATCCGGAAACGGATGGCTCTGCTCTTATCAGCGTAGCGGGGCCGGTGGCGCGGCTCGAGATCACACATTGGCAGGATGGGTCAGAGGCTAGCGAGATCAACATCTCTAACGTCTTCTTCGACGCGCCGATTGTCGAGACCGGTCGCGCGGGTAACGACAGTTTGCTCGGCGGCGAAGGCGACGACACGATTTTCGGAGAGGCCGGAAACGACACTCTGTCAGCCGGTAAGGGCAGGGATTTTCTGTTCGGCGGTGCCGACCGCGATCTGCTCAAGGATCTGGATGTGGGCGATTTCGCCGATGGCGGAGGGTCCACCAGCAGCGGCGATCCGGCGGACGATTTCGACACGCTGGATTTGCGGGGCGTGCTTTCGGACGTGCCCGGCGGGTCGATCAGGACGAATTTCACGTCAGCAGACAAGGAAAACGGTTTCGTCCAGGTTTTCGATGATGATGGCGATGAACTGGGTCGTATCCAGTTCCGCGAGATCGAGAATGTCATCCCGTGTTTCACACCGGGAACATGGATTGCGACGCCCCAAGGCGAACGCTTGGTCGAAGATCTGCAGCCCGGAGACCGGATCATCACCCGTGACAATGGCCTGCAGGAGATTTGTTGGGTTGGGCGACGGGATCTCTCAGAGCGTGATCTGCAACAGGCGCGAAGTCTGCGCCCGATACTGGTGAAGGAAGGTGCGCTTGGTCGCGGGCTGCCTGAGCGGGATATGATCGTGTCACCGCAACACCGGGTTCTGATGCAAAACGATCGGACCGCGCTTTACTTCGATGACCATGAAGTGTTGGCGGCCGCATGGCATCTCACGGATCTGGAGGGGATTGCCCGTCTTGGGGCCACGCCAGTCAGTTATGTCCACTTTATGTGCGAGCGCCATGAAGTTGTTTTGTCCAACGGCGCTTGGACCGAAAGTTTTCAACCTGGCGACACGGTCATGGACGCAATGGGAGAGGCCGCGCGGGAAGAAATTTATGCCGTGTTCCCTGAATTACGGGACAAGGCGGGTCGAGAAAATTATCGCGCCGCGCGTTTGTCGCTTCGGCACCACGAGGCGAGGCTACTCGCCTCTTAAACGAAATGCAGCACCGCCTATGGGCGGATATGGGACGGTTCCGGGGGCGGGCCGTCCCATTTTGTTGCAAAACCTTCGCGGCTCGCTCTTAATTCTGCATTCTTTCGCCAGCGGGATCGAAGAGGCTTTGTGTCATGAGCTTTGCGGAAAGCAAATCGCCCAAGACTTCGATTTCGGCCTGCAATCCGTCGACAACGCGATCGCGCGCGACAAGGGCGAGCGCAACAGACGTATCCGTATGGTGTGAATAGCCCCCCGA
>JBCCNY010000019.1:0-18013 GCA_039025595.1 Pseudomonadota bacterium
AGTCGAAGGTTTCTGAACGACAAACGCAATATCCGGGTGCACATGCGCAATTTGCTCGACGCCCTTACACTCTCGCATTTCTTCGACAAAGCGCGGAACACCGGGAAACTGCGTCGAATAGTCGTCAAACACGATCACATGGTTGTCAGTGGCATATCCAAGCACCAAAAGTGTATCGCGCCTGACAGCATGATAGGCGTGATCGCCATCGATGTAGGAAAAATCAAACATCGTTTTTCTAACATTTCAATCAGAACCAGAATCGCTTTGGATTTTTATGGTATTCATTTGCATTTATTGGAAACGGTTAACAGTCAAATCAAAGGCATCGCTGACCGAAGTTAAACTGGAAAGGTCGGCGTATTGTGACCTCGCTGACCCGTCATAGTCCAAAATCTGGCGCATCAGAGGATAGGATAGGTACCTGGGGTCAATAATTGGTCGAACAAATCAACACAATATCGCCTCCCGTCGTGGGCACGTAGCGCCGCGCGTGCCGAGGAAAAGACGCACGCCGAGAGGCCCATATAAGAGCCTACTTCCACAATTGACTTGGGCTAACATTCCATTGCAAGACTACGAAGCTAGCCAGGGACCCGCGGATTAGTGAAACCCGGCACCGTGGGATTGAGTTCAACAAATTTGTGATCCGTTCTCCACTACCTTGAAACTCTGTACCTTTGAATTTGATATCGGACACATAACCGCGCTGCTCTTGGATCATCTTTGGTTCCGTGCAGAGCGGTTAATCCCGTTCGTTATCTTTGCCAAGGTGATACATCTCTAGCGCGACACATCAACAGGATGCTGAAAAAGTCTTCCCTTGGTCCGGTTTAAAGAATGAGAGTCACGCGTCGCTCGACTAAGCGAGATAAACAATGCGCGGAAAGAACCAGGCGAACTGGTCGCTGCTCAGCTATCTCGATCCGAACACGCCGGGTTTCGCACGACATCTCCTTCAGAAAATCCGGCATGTGTAGAGTGGCGCTCTGGCGGCCTGAGGCCGTATCCGAGGGGTTGCACACTATTTCGGTTGTCCCTCGATTACACCGGCTGGCGGCTGCCGGGCCGACAGCTCGAAGCGACCTTGGCATCGCCATCGTAAATCATATCGATGGCGCCGCGAAGAAGCATTGGTTACATGCTGCAGCCGAAGCTCCGGAACTCCCGCGACATTTGCTGCTCGGCGGTTTTGTCGCGCAGCGCGAGGTCCGCCTTGGTCTCAACCCGTCCGCTCTGTCCGACGCCCTGCATACCCTTTCGCGGACGTCGCGTCCGATCTCTTCTGCATCGCCGCAGCAATGCATCTGCGGCGGCGCGGCGTCGAGGCTGGGAGTGATTGGCACTGCCGCACGGACGGCCAATCCGGTTCCGGCTACGCATTCTCGCCGAGGCGCATTGCTGGGTCACCGCCTCGCGTGCCGCGAACCCGCTGTCGAGAAGCGCACAAGACCCTAGGCATCACGGTTCCCTTACTGGTACCCGACCCGCGCTGACTTTTCTCTCCCCGAAGTTACAGATAGCCATCGCGACCGGCACCCTGCAACCCGAGCTCAAGTTCATACAGATGTTGCGTGCGAAGATACCCGCGTACATTGGTTAAGTGTATTTGCACAGCTATAGCACCTGTTGGATGTCATGAGGATCAATACAAATGCACCGAACCAGGTTTCGGTGCCTTCGACGGCAATCTGTGCTTCTTTTGATTAAGAGGGACACAAAACTGTTTTGGTCTGGTTTCAGAAACTTCAATCTAGGCAATGCGAGGCCGTTTAGGCCTCGCGCCACTCTTACAAACACCCCGAGTTGTTTATTCTAGGGGAACAATCAACTGGTTGGTCACCGGCACGACGCTCGGCTGTGTGTTTACCTGAGCCTGATTGCTTTCCGCATCTACAGCAGCTCGAATAATTGCACTACGCTGGATCGTCTGGCTTGGCAAAACGGCGGGAGGTTGGTTGCTGGCCAAAGCGTCCAGCCCCATCTGATACCATGCATTGGCCGCCTTGCGGTTGACCGCCGTGCCGAAACCGTTCCGCACATGATGGCCGACCATCTCGGCGAAAGGCGCTCGACCGGCAGATGTAAGCATCAAAGCTCCCGCGAAAGCCATGTCGGAATCGTTACCCCTGTAACCTAATCCGATACATACTTCACCATATTGTGCCGCCGCGGCGGGATCGGACAACCCAAGGCTTCCCACGATGCCGTTTGCCTCTGCATTGGCAACCTCGGGGCCCTTGCTGCTAATAGAGCTCATCACTGGCTTCATTTCAGTCGCAATACTCGTGCAAGACTGAACCAACTGCTCTTCTGTCGCGCGTGCGGAGCTCAAAATATTAGCAACATTGCTCATTAGATAAGTCCGTGCATCACAGAAATGCTCGCTCAGCGCTTGATCGGGATTGGTCATGCTGGTTGCGAGGATTTGGCCACCGTTGGTCTGTGTCGAGAGTTTGGTGATATCGCAGTGATCCTGCATTGAGGAGGCAACTTCGCCGATTTGTTCAAGTGGAACGAGGGGCGCCAGACCGCCATCCCCAAGGGCAAATCCGTTATTGCCTTGGTTATTGTCGCGCAGGATGGAGCCATTGCCATCGTGATTGACGAGCTGCCCATTGCCATTGTTGCCGAAGTTGCCGTTGTTACCGACGTTTCCGTTATTGCCGAAGTTACCCTGGTTCCAACCGTTGCCAGCGTTCCCCTGGTTTCCGGCGAAACCGCCTTGGTTCTGGTTGGAACCGTTGCCGTAATTCGACGCATAATAGTTCGGATCGGCATGTGCGCGAAGCAGACCTTGCATACCTTCGCGTTGGAAAAGCCCCGGATAGGCCGAATTGTGCATTCCTGACGTGAAAGACTGATGCGCGCGTAACAGCGTCTGTTCTTCGAACGGGTTCAGGTTACCGGTCATCGGATAACCCATCGAGGATTGATACTGCCTCATGCCATTGGACGTGTTCCGCCCGTAGACGCCATCAGCGGATCCGACTGGGAAACCAAAATCATTCAAAGCGGATTGAACAGCGGCACGTTGTTGTCTTTGTGCCGACCAAGGCTGCGCTTGCGCACGGGGCGTGCCTCGAGTTTTGGGTTGTTGTTGTTGACAGCCGCCGAACATGCACTCAATTATTTTTTCGCCACCGGCCTGCCCCATACCTTCGCCAAGACCTTCGAGAAAGTTCGCGTTGGCCGGTGTGGCAGGCGCCATCAACGCCACGGCGGCAGCGGTCAGAGTGAAACAAGTAATTCCTATGCGCGGCATCTTCATCAGACCCTCCAAACAAGCTTTTTCACGACTGGTTCACACCATAGCCAAACAGCCGTGTTACTCACGTCACAAAAAATGTAAGCGACATCCCCAATTAGCACGCGCCTGTCAGGTATGACGCGTCACACGATTCGCTGTAAGTATATCGTGTTTCAGTAATTTCCACACCTTGCGTCACGCAGATCTGGGGGGCCGTTCAGCGGATGATCCGGAGATACGCTTTCCAATAAAACAAAAAACAACCGGCGGCGGCAAAACCAACCGACACGAGTCATCCAAAGGTCGCCGAGCGATGTGTCATTGCACGCCGACCAAAAAGAACGGCGCCCATACCGTAGGGTGCGACAAAGGAAGTGCCGTGCCATCGCGGGATGTGTCATTCGCCACGTCGCGCATCGCGCGCCGCAAAGCTTCGGCACGTGTGACGCCCTGAAACGCGCCCTCGATAGTTCGGCTTGTCAGACGTGCCGCAACTCTGTCTTCGACCCGCCAATGGGACACCATGAGGTTCTGAGCGCCGGCCAACAGGAATGCGCGAACAAGACCAGTCAACCCGTCGAAACTTGACCTGAAATTCACGCTACCAGAGGTGTCGCAGGCCGAAAGAACAACCAGATCAACGAACAGTCTCATGCGCGAGATCTCAGACGCAGTAAGCAGCCCATCGTTCAATCCGCCCACGCGTGATGTAACCTGACCTGAACTTGGTGGGCTCAGCGCCAAAGCAGGCTCGGTCAGATCAGAGAATGAGCCTGCCAACAACCCATGCGTTGCAAAATGCAGTATATCAACGCGCTCCAGTGCCCCGCTCTGAACAAGACGCTCCAGCGATAGTTCGGAGGCCAATTGGCCCGTCAGAACCACGCGTTCGCTGGTGTCAAAATGACCGGCGACTTGATCTACTTCGGCGCGCGTGCCCGGCAACCGAGGCAATCGACCTACAGCGAGCGCCCTATTTGATGCCGCAACAAATACGTCGTCAGCGGATCGCAATTCGTCGGTGGCGAGACCAGAAAAGGACGGGTCTCCGAAAGCGACATAGGACAATTGGCTGCCTGTTTTGCCGGAGATGGTGTTTTTTCGCGAGTTTCGCTGCTCGAATAGCGCCCTGACATCGGGTACAACAGAAAGTGCTTTGTCGAGACCGAGAAAACGCGTTTGTCTGAGATCGTTCGCCGTTTCAGGCAGCGCCGAAGGCATTTCTGAAACCAACGCCGCATATGGCAGCGACATCGAGACATTCTGAGGGACCAGCAGCCATTGCGACGCGTCCCTTAAAACGGCCGAAATCTCGGGGTTTCCGAACAGATCCATGTAGAGACCATGCGCGAGTTCGACATCAAAGAGGCCGCGCCCTGATGCAGAGGTGGGTGCATTGGGATCAACAGGCGCGCGCACCATACTCGCCATTGTATACGGGTCTCGTTGATCCAATTCTCGGTGAAACCTTGCGAAATCCAGAGCAAGCTCTCGCGTTGAAACAGGAATACGCGCCCACGCTTTTGCGTTGCGTGTCACCGCAAAAACCAAGCCCTGCGGGTCGCGATTGTCCAACCCGTCACCACCTGCCGGGGCGATAAGAACCAGAGCCTCATGCTCAGATAGCGTGTTCTGCACCTCTTCTAGTCTAACCGGCGACGGACTCAGATGATCAAAATAGTCCGGTGCCACTGCCCTCAAACGTGCATCCGCCTGATCAAGTGATGCGGCGGACAGAGCACCGGACGAGGTTTCAACACGAAGTGCAAAGTTCTTCGACGCATCCAGAACTGCCGTTTCGTAATGCTCTATCGCGGCAGCTGTCTCTGGGTCTTGGCGCATGACACGCCCATGCGACCGTGCCAAGGCTCTTGAAGCATCGCCCAACCCAGAAACTTGCACCGCCCAAAAAGCGTCTGTCAAAAGCGTCTCAGCGCGCTCTGGCTCCTTGGTTTTCGCCAGATGCCAGGCTGCATCGGCAAAATGCCAGCCGGACTGACCGAACAGGTCGTGTCGCACAGTCTCAAACGGCGCTGCGCCTGAGACATCTATCCAGCGCCGCGCGTCTTGGGCAAAAGCAAAGGCGGTTTCCAGATCCATGAGTGCTTCGTCATGTCTGGAAAGACCAATGAGAATACGTGCTCGGGTCTCAAATAGGCTTTCGAAACCCAGTATGGCCGCCTCATTCGCTGCGCTACCAAACGCGTCTTTAGCCATGTCAGTCTGGTCCAACGCTTCGTCAAAACGTTTCGCTTTTTCCAGATAGCGTGCCAAGTCTCTACGCGCGAGGATGGCCTCAAGTGTCATGGATGGTGACGCTTTGGCTTCTGCATCAGCCCAAGCAAACAGCACTTCTATATCAGCTGCTGTAAACCTCTGTTCGAAGAGACGTTCGCCGTTTTGCAAGCGATGCAAGAGAGAGCGCACAAGGGCCGAAGGGGCTTCGTCTGAAACAGCGTGAGCCGGACCGTCAGAGAGCTTGGAGAAAAATTGCAACTCTTCTTCAGAAAAAGCGAGATTTCGTGTTGGGACCTTTATGAGGTCTGTTTTTGCCCGCAAAGTCAAAAGATCGTCGGCGCCCAAAATCGTTTCAAACAACTCCACAGCTTGCTTGAAAAGACCACGCGCTTCTTCCAGTGATTGCCGTTTGAGCGCAATAGATCCCAGTTCTTGAAAGGCACGTGCTGTCACCAATGGATCGATGTCCGTCGCGCGCGCCGAAAGCGCGATCAATTCGTGCAACACGCTTTCCGCCTGTGTGGCTTGTCCCAAATCGACAAGAAGTTGGGCGTGGTTTTCTAGCGTGACCGCCAACTCAATCGGAGATAAATCTGCATCACGCGCGGACCTGAAGTGGCGCAGACGTAGTTCTTGGTACCGCCAAAATTCCCCTGCGTGACCGTGGGCATTTGCAAGCACTAAACCAATCGCCAGACTGGTTCGATGCTTAGGGCCAAGGTGACGCTCTGCTTGCGCAAGCGCCATGCTCAAGATCTGCTTCGCATGATCGTGTTGGCCGCTTTCAGACAGCGCCCGTCCATAACTGAGCGCTATATGCGCTGAGGTCAGAGGGTCATAGAGTCCGTCGGCGTTCCATTTGTAGGCAGGTGCAAGCCGGTCATGGGCAAAATCCGGACGACCCGCGCGGAGATAGGCGTCCGCGATCAGCATTAGCAACGAGGCGCGGTCAGGATAGTCAACGCCATTCCGGCGGATATCATCGTCTAGCTCCGCCTCCAGAATGCCTGCCGCTTCCAGATACTTGCCATCTCCAATCAGTCTTTGGGCTTTCAGTGCTTTAAAAATACTTCTGCCATCCGGCGATGTCGGACCACTTGCCGCGATCCTTTCCGCATCGCTCAATCTGTTAGCTTGCATCAGGGCAGTCACAAGTCTGCCACGAGATGAAATCGCGAGTTCATGGTCTGGACCGAAAGCCTCTTCGGCATAGTCCAAGAGCGCGGCTTCACTGCGAAGATAGGCAGTGGGATCGGCCATTTCTTGCGAAAGGATGACGATCCCCGCAAGCGCGCGGATACGTTCTGTTGGTCCGAGCCTTTGATCTGCAGCAATGCCCTCGACAGCGCGGTTCAAGAGACCCATGAACCGCTCAACCTCGTTTGCCTCGGCACTGTTGCGCAGCTCGCGCATGACTTCAAAAAGCGCATCGCGCGACGGGTCGCTCTGATCCGATTGCGCACTAAAAGCGATGATTGTTGCAAGTACTGCAACAGTCACGCGAAGTGTCTCTCGAATGCGTCTCCCCAACGATCAGTTCCCGCAACTCACCAGAGACGACGCAGGTGCGAGCAGCACGGCGCTAGCATTTTGAGTACCGCTGTTTGAAAGATATATTTTCAGTTCCATGCAAGTTTCCGGCCAGAATTCTAGATAGGTGCCAATTTCCACTGTCCCTGTTTCAGGACCGGTATCTTCCAACCGCAATCCCGTCTCGGTTTCGATGATCAAGTCGAGATCCGCACCGATAGAGTCGCGTTTCAATCGGGCCTCGATCACCGCCAACTCCCCACCGGCCATGGTCATCGTTACGGTTTCCGTCTCTCTGGGGGCCAGCGTCACATCGAGACGGCTGACGCCAGAGATCACGCCACGGGTCCGGCTTATGTTGATACGCGCCATCTCCTCGACGCCTCCGGGCATCAATAGCAGGACCTCTACGATCTCGGCGATGCTCCAAGGGTCGTCTCTTTCTAAAGATGCCCCCGATCTCAAGGCCAGTTCAATTGAGGCAGCCAGAACGCTTTGGTTCTCATGCGCCTCAGCCCATCTGCTCAAAGCATCAGCGGCTGAGCGACCTTGAACCGGATCAATGTTATCACTCGCAAATGCAGGAAAGACAGCAAAACCCAAGCCAACATATAGGCAAAACCAAAGCCGATTACTCCTCAAGGCTAAACCCGCTTTCTCGAGGCAAATTTGTTAGTTGAATGAACGAAGCCAAAGAGTTCAGTGACCGAAGCGTCGACTGCCGCGGCGCCGCGCGCAACACGTCTCTAGATGCGGCTGTCTGCAGAAAACGGAAATCAACGGGCGGGCTGCCATCTTGCTCTGCGGTAACTGCCAGAAACAAGAGTTTTACGGAACCCGTGGTGGCCATCTCATCCTCGTTTGATGATATCTCTTCGCGATAGACAACCTGCCTTGTTTCGTCTGGCTGCAAACGAAGTCCCCCCCTTTCGGAACCAGTGTAACCTGTAAGAAAAAAAATCTGTCCGTCAGGAGCCAGATAAAGAGGCGTGATATCGAGCGTTTCTGGACCTTCGTTGGTCAATTCGATTTTGACCTTATCGCAATGATAGACGATCAGTCGCGATGCTTCGACAAGACGGTTCTGATTGTTCGAACAGCCCTCTCCCACGCTTGGTGCAATTGTTGCCTTAGTGACAAGTCTTTTGGATAAGTTCCGACGTGACAGAACAGCGCCGACCTGTGCAATCTCTCGCGCCCGATGCACCCGCTGGATCAGAATTTGCATGTCCTCAATGCCTTGTGGCGTGGCTGGTACTAGAATATCTCTGTCTGCCTCTTCGTAGGACAGGCGAAGAACGGTATTGTCCTCGTGCAACGTGATGGCAAACGTGTCCTGTTGACGTATGGCGGTTTCCGCGCGCGGCATGTCGAGAAGCGTCGTAGAGATACGCGCGGCAAGTTCTCCGAAGGATTCTTTGTTTTCGAAGATCACAAATGGATGGCTTCGCAGAAGACGTGGTTCGGAGGGCGAAACGAAAAGACTTGGTGCACGGGCTTCAAGCCACCTTTCGCGGTAAACCTGAGGGTCGAGACCTTCCGCTGCAATCTGACGATCGAGCTCCACGGTGTCGGCGGAACCCACATCAGGGAGTTCCAATATGGACGCAGACAAATCCGTTTGCTCGATTTGCCCTTTTGCTAATGGAACGATATGGCCACCGGGTCCTCTAAAACTGAGCTTTACTGTCAAACCGTCGACCAGACCGTCCAACAATCCGGCACCCAAAACAAACTCACCATCGAGAAACTGCACCGGAGCAATCAAGTCTTGCGCCCCTGCATCGCCAAGCAACGGCGTGCCGCCTAACACACCGGAAAACGCAGGGTTCGCTCGACCGGCGGTCGCCGTCCAAACTGCCTCACGCGTCAGGCGTGCAAGGTCCCGGTAATCCCTTGCGCCGGCGCGTATTGCCTTACCCAAAGCCCATGTCATCACACCATGAACAATCATGCCCTCAGATTGGTGGTAATCTTGGACTTGAGTTTCGTATGCCAGAGCACCTGCATCGGCACCGTAGAACGCTACAAATCGTCCGACCGTATCGCGTGGCTCCGCCAGTCTAGCAGAGCTGTCAGTCTGCCGCTCCGGCTTGGACATAGTCTTGTCAACCAGGCTCAGTTGACGAGGCACCAGCCACCTCCCCTCCCCTCGGCGAAGCGTTCCTGCATGGCACGTGTCTGCAATGAGCCAAACATGCGCGCCGCGTGCCAGAAGTCTATCGATGATGTTCCCGATTTCGTCGTCTCTAATTTCGTTGTTTGCATACCGGTTGCCGTTTTCTTCTATTATCTCGAAATCCGAGGGTAGAAAAACTTCATCAAGACCATCGGGTTCATCGTCCAACCAATCGGTGTTCTGGTTTGGCAGTTGCGCCCCATGCCCAGCGAAATACAGCAACACTTGGTCACCCGTTGATACTCGCTCGACAAGGTTCTCGAGCGCATCCATGATTGCCCGTCGCGTCGGTTTTGTCACAGATGTTCCCACTGTCTGTGAGAGCAAGTGCGCCCGGCTTGTCAGCACTGCAACATTGGCTGCATCGAAGCGCGCTTCTGCGATCAGATCATACATCAGAGCGACATCGTTTCCTGGGCCGTTAAGGCGAGGAGCGAGTTGCGCGACGCTTGCGCCATAATCAGAGACACCGATCAGCACGGCGTGGCGCGTTTCGGCCGATGCTTGAGAAAAAAATGCAGTCAAGATCAGGGGCGCTGCAAGCAAAGGCGTAAATGCGCGTCGACAGATATCCAGAACACGCACAATCATTGGTTGGCGTCGGCATTTGGCATCGGCACCACCGCATAGGCAATAACACCCCAAGGGGCGCGCTTTGACCAACTGAAGGTGATTTCGCCGGATAGGTTGTGTTCTCGGCAATCGGTGATGCGATCCAAGTTCAGTTTGCACACCCGACCGTCTTGTTCCTGCGCTTTTTTTAAACGCCACCCGAGCGGCGTACGTACCTGGCCAAGCAATACTTGTTCTGGCAGTCTCACTGTGTGCGAAGCAAATTGAGGAAGCACTAGCGCGATCGCGGGCATTTCATCACCGACGGACAGACTGTCGGCTCTTTCAAGAATATCTGGGGCACCCAACGCCAAAAGACGAACCTCCGCTATGGCATGAGAGACCCATTGCTCGGCTCCAAACGGCGCGATATCCGCCACGACCTCGAGCGACGCAATCGCAAGATCGGCCCGTTTTTCAACAAGGCCAAACTCCCACAAAGTCAGCGCCGCATCCAGAGTTTCAAAATCGCTCATATCCTCCGCGTCGATATGGCTCGAAGAAACGAAGATCAAAACTACAGATACAAGCGTGGTTAGGAACCAGGACCGCATTCTCCCTCCAACGTGACCGCTGCGACCATTAAACCATGCTTGAAGTGTTCTTCATTACGCGCTTGCACGCGGAAACCGTGCCAGCGCGCTATTATGTCTACTAAAGCCAAGCCTAGTCCAAATCCAGCCATGTCGCGATGGAGTTTCGCACGGGAAAGCCTCTGAAAACCACGCTTTTGCCATTCTTCGGGAAACGTACTGCCCGAGTTCCACACCGTCAGTTGGAAATGATCCTTGTGCCGTTTCAGTTCCGTTCCAATGGTCGCGCCAGGCGGCGCAAACTTTCCTGCATTGGACAGAAGATTGGACAAAACCAACTCCAAAAGAGGCGGGTTTGCGGTGACCTCGATTCCGTGGTCAATATCAAGTATCAGTTTGCGATCCTCGGCAACAAGGAAATCCCAATACGTATCAATTAAATCATCTACCAATGCACCCAGTTTCACACCATGTTCTGGGGCAACTTCGTCATCGGCACTTAACCGAAACAGACGCATGACGCTACCAAGCCGCGCGTCAGTCGAGTCGATGGTTTCATCGATCTCCATAGCGATTGAACGTCGTTCAGCCTCGTTTTCCGCCGAAACCAGTCGCCGCATATCAGCACGAATAACCTGCAAGGGCGTGTTCATTTCATGAGCCAAATGCGCTGTCAGCGCACGCAGGTCGGTGATAAGGCGATCGAACCGAGGCAGCACATTGCTAAGATGCTGACTTAAGCGTCGCAGCTCAGGCGCTGCCGGATCAAACGAGACGTCAGGAGAGGTTTTACCAGAAGCGAATGCGTCGAGGACCTGATTGATCTGGTCAAGCCCAACACGATACCTTCGCCGATGATCGAGATGCAACAGAAGACCAACGCCAACAGCAAGACCAACCCCTGTCCAGACGGCGCTCAATTGACGCGAGGCAGTGCGCGATGCCGGAGTTGGCTGCGCAATTGCAAAGCTGACCAACACATCAGAAAATTGAAAATCCCAATCTCGCGATAGAGTTTTGATATCGGGTGTAAACGCATGAAACATCACATTGTTAAGGCGAAATTCAAGAGTTTCATTCGGGCCGGCGTCGATGGTTGCCTCCGCCAAACCCGGTTTCGTCTCTACAAGAACTCTGCTCGTATCACCCGATTGCCTTCGAACGACAAACCCAACTTCGTTAGGCTCGGGCATTAGGCGACGTGGCGAGAGCTCAAGTTCCGCCACCAACCCACTGAGACCATCGCTCTCCAACACTTGCAAAACTCGCATCTCGATATTGCTTGCAAAGGCTTGATTTGAGCTTGAAGCGGCGTTCAAAACGAACGCTGACAAACCAAGGGCAACGACAATGGAAATCGTCAACAGCGCCAATAGCAATGCCTCGTGGGAGATGAGTTTCAGGCAGCGCTCCATGAAGAGTGACAGCACCTTCACTTTTTGGTCTTCTCCGGTTGAGGCAATTGCAGCAAAGGCTCCGCCGAAAAACAATAGGCATCGGACTCTGTAATCAGAAACTCCGGAAAAACTTCTTCGCTGGTACCAACGAAGGCCTTGAAATCGCGCAAAAGCCTGTGACGTGCCGCCGTCACGGGATTGGATCCGACATCCATGAAAACCTTGCCCCAGACATCCGCATAGATCATCCGACGAGGGATAGCTAATCCCTCTCTTTCAGCGAGATAGATGAGCATATCGCACTCTTTGGGACGCAAACCGAGACGATTTCCCCTCCAACGCACAATTCTGTCTTTGCGATTGAGCTCCATCGGCCCGAAGATGAGCGTTTCTTCGATATCGCGGGGCCTCAACAAGACCTTTACTCTGGCGACAAGTTCATCCCCGTGCACTGGTTTGCAGATGTAGTCATCTGCACCCGCCTCGCTAAGCCCCCGTATCCTTTCCGAGACACTGTCGAGCGCGGTAAACAGAAGCGCCGGGGTGCGAAACCCGTTCCGCCGCATAAGCGCGACGAAATCAAGGCCGTCCCCGTCAGGCAATTGTCGATCCACAATCAACGCATCTATATACATGGACTCAAAGCAATATCGCGCGTCTTCGAGGGTTGTCACGCATCGCGAGTCAATGCCAGCGTTTCGAAGCTCTTCAGTCACCCATGGTCCGGTTTTTTCGTTGTCCTCCACAACAAGCACAAAAGGCGACCGCGCACCCAGAATAAGAGCCCGGGTTCGGGTGCATAAATCGGACATTGGAGCATTTGCTTCCATCACGTCTTCTGCACCCTCTGCCAGAAGCGTTTCCCGACGCTCTCGGAATGTTTCACCATGCTTGAGTTTAAACACCACCAAAACGCTCAATTCTCGTTTTACGAGGGCTTGAAGGTCCGAAGCTAATCGGTCCGCATCAAGCTGCGCGCCGTCAAGGATCGCAACCGAGACATCGCCGGCGATCGACGCGATACTATCAGCGTATGTCACTTGGACATGGTGTTGGTGCAACATGTCAATTCGTGCGTTGGCGATTGTTAGGTCGCTGCCCAAATAGGCGCAATGTACCATTCAATAGTTCCTCGTTTCTCGACGGCGTAAGGACAGGGTCACTCTGGCGATTACTAGTCTTCTTGATGGTTAACCTTTTTTGCAATCTCTTCCGCAGCATCGACAATCGGCGTATGTCCAATGGCTGACGCTATACCAAGGCGTCATAGCTCACCCCGACAAATTGCAGAGTTTGCAGGAAAAACACAAAGGCTCGCCTTTCGAAAACAAATTGAAAAGATAGCCAAAGAGATGCGTTCGCGCAGTTTCGTCTGGCGTGATTACAGTGCAGACCACACTCCCAAAGCTGACCGACCGTACCCAGTTTGAGAAGTGACAAGATTTGTCACGCTCAGTCTGGCGATTTTTCGGATGACAAATCTTGTGACCGCGAAGCTCCGCCAAACAGTTGACCTCGGTCATAGAATTCGTTTTGTTCATCCTAGGCTTAGAAGTGTTTTTTAATTGGGGTTTGGCTTTTTTGAGCGATGCAAGCTGTGGGTTTTCGCGACGTCTTTCGGATAGCAACAGGCTATGCGGGTCCGCGTGCAAAGCGATTGCAGTTACGATCGGGGCTTGTGAAAAACCTGCCCCTCAAGACGCTCGAATGGGCGAACTGGTATGGATGAATGGCTGATCATTTTCTGACGAAGACCCGTGTAGATCTTTCGCAATGCCTGGACTACGGCGACGGCCTCGCGTTGGACGCTTTCTCCGCACTCCGAGAAACGCTCAAAACCAAGGTGGGACCAGAGGCGGCAGAGCTTTTTGCAGAACCTTTGATCAGCCGAGGCAACGATACTACCCCCCCATCAGTATCCTGGTACACAGAGACCGAAGGGTCCGGGCAACAATATATTCGTTTGGATAGTGGGGCGCAGTCCGCGGCGTCCGCAGAACTATCGCGTCTTTTAGGTCAACTATCAGGTCTTATCGATGACACGGACGCTGGCCCCCTCGTGGCCGCGGCGCTGCATATCCGCGATCCAGAAGACATCTGGGTCGTTCGGGGAAGACCCATCCTAATAAACTGGGGGATGCTACCCCCGGACACGGCCCGTGACACAACGAGCCGCACGGCGGCCTATCAGCGCTCACTTGGGAGGTTTTTGCCTTTGCTTGGCGCACCGCCCCTGACCGCCGAAGAACGAGCCGCGCGCATGACTGAGGCAATGGCATCGGCCCCGGCCAGCAATACAGTCGACTCATCAAGCCTCAGCGAGGCAGCAACCGTCGCAACACCGGCAGCAGCAGGTGCGGCAACAGCGGCGGTTGCGGCACAAGCGTCTTCGGCATCCGGTGATCGCCCCGCTCCTCCCGCAAACAGAAGAGTACCCTTGGGCGCTTGGCTGCCTTTGCTTTTGCTATTGATTTTAGCCGGTTCGTTTCTGATTTGGCTTTTGATGCCAGGCAACAGGATTATGGCAGAACGTCAGGATTCGACGATTAGCGCGCAACAGGCCACGGCACTGGCCGAAGAGGTAAACAGAGACCTGGAACAAAGGATCGTCTCTTTGCGGGCTGCGCTTGATGGTGCCGTTTGCAAATCCGACGGTACACTGCTCATGCCGGATGGAGTGACAATCGAGGGTCTTTTGCCACCGGACGATCTGAATCCAAGCGACGCTCCCGGCACGGTTCAACAGGCAAAAAACCCATCGATCCTACCACCTGCCGCGGAACGTGTCAGCGTAGCGGTCCAAGGCGGATTTCCGGACAACATGTCCTTGTTGAAGTATATCGAAGAACGCACTGCCATGGTTCTGGTTCAGGGGCCCAAAGGTATCGGAAACGGAACTGGTTTCTTCGTTGCCCCAGATCTGCTGATTACCAATTATCACGTCATCGATGCGGCTGGCGACAGCGGAATCTACGTTACAAACAAAGCACTTGCATCTCTCAGACAAGCAGAGTTGGTGAAAGCTCTGGGACCGATGAAGTCGACCGGCGGAGACTTTGCGCTGTTGCGCATCGAAGGCGCGTCGCAACCAAACTTTGACGTTTTGTCCACCGATCAAAGCTTGCGCCTGAACTCTGTCATCGCAGCGGGCTATCCGGGTGATCTGCTGCGCGGAGATCAAGAGTTTGCCGCCCTTAGAAGCGGCAACCTCGATGCCGTTCCGGAATTGGCGGTCACAGACGGGACAGTTAGCGCCGAACAAAGGTTCAACGATGCGACGGAGGTAATCGTACATTCCGCGCCGATTTCGACCGGCAATTCGGGCGGGCCGTTGATTGATATGTGTGGGCGTTTGGTTGGCGTGAATACATTCGTCGTCCAAGGGCCGCTGCGAAATCTCAATTTCGCCCTGTCAGGGCGGGACTTGGTGCGGTTTTTGGACGGCACGGCCGCAATACCGAAAGTTGTTCGATCGACCTGTGTGCCGCAGATTGAGAGACCGTCCTCGCCCGTGGCGGAAGTGACCGAGACACAACTTCCTCAGCTTGCACCATTGCAGCTTGATGGCGGCAATCAGTGACGAAGGCGCGCCGTGGATAGTGTTTTTGTAGTCACGACGTCGACCGAGGGACTCAAGCCGCTGGGCACAGCGCCCCAGCGATCGTTCGAGTTGCTCGCGAGTTCCTTGAGTGAGGATCAGGCAGCTCTCTTTGCCGAACCGGTGTCTTCTGTCTATGGCGACAAAGTTGATTGGTACACGTCGCGCTCTGGTCGCGTTCAACCACTCTCCGCGCTGGATGAAGACGCACAAGCCAACGTGAAAGCGCGTCTCCAAACACTGGTCAACGAGATCCGTGAAATCGCCGACGCCTATTTGGCGGAAGAGGATGACCCGGACCGGCAACGTTTGGGAGAAGCGCTTAGCAATGCCCTGGAAGTGCCCAGCGAGGAGAGCATCTATGCGCAAGTCGCGCAGGACGGTTCATTTTCGCCGGTACTTGTGAATTGGGCGTGGGTCGAAGACCGACGCACCTCTGTGCGCGGTGTTCTGAGCGGCGCTGATACACGTGCACCACGCATGGCAGAGATGGCGGCATCCACCGCACAGGCTGGTGGGACCGAGGCTCGCGACACCCAACCGAGCTCGTCCGCGTCCGCACCACGAGCGGCGCGCGCCTCCCTCCCTGCCGCGTTTTTTTGGTGGCTCTACGGTTTGGGATGGCTATTTCTGGCCATGATTGTCGCTGTCATTTTCGTACTTTTGATCGCACCGTGCACGCTGCGCATCCCCGGCGTGGCAAACTATTGCCCCGGGGCTGAAGAGACCGCATCGGACCAAGCGCGTACACTGATGACACTACGCGACCGCGTCGCGATTTTGGAGCGTCAACTCGAAATCGCGGACCGGGCCTGCCAACCTGAACCGGGAATTCCGGATTTTCTGCCGCCACCGACCCGTCCCGTCAATGTACCTGAACCTCCTTTGGTATCACCCGAACAAAGCTCGGACATCGGCGAAAGGCTCGATCGCGCGGGGGCACAGGTTGGAGATCTGACATTTTCTCTTGTTTGGAATAGTCCCGACGATCTCGACCTTGAAGTGACTTGTCCTTTGGGAGATCGGTTGTTCTGGGGCACTCGGCAAGGCTGTCAGGGCCGGGTCGACACAGATTCGGGAACCGGCGGCCCGGCGCTCAACCCGGTTGAGAACATTTTCTTTCTGCAACCTGTAACGGGCGAGTATGCCGTGAGAGTCACAATGCCCACATCAAGAAATCAGGGCGCGCCGGCACAATTTAAGCTATTGATCCGCGACGGAGAACAGGAACAGGTTCTGGAAGGCGTCGTTTCCGGCCGGGAACGTGCATGGAACCACAACTACCAGTTCGGGGGTAATTGACTTTATGTTGCAAGAACGTGTCAGCGCTTTGCGCAACTTGGTGGATTTTCGCGACGAGACGACCCTTGTTCCCTTCTCCGGCATTCAGATGCTCGATTTCGGCTTCAATATAGCCGATATTGACCTCAAACCCTCTAAGTTCATCGAGCGTACAACCGGTGAAACGGACGGCGTGGCAGAGCGTAACCTAATCCCTCTAAGCGGTGACATGGAACGAGACGCCGAGTTTCTCGACAAAATGCAAAACGACGACGAGGAATATTCGGTACGTCCAATTGCGGCGCTAGAGCCCTATCTGGATAAGTGGGTTCCGGTCCCCGTTCTGCGTCTCAAAAGCCAGCGTGGCCCGAGCGGTGAGGAGAGATATGATCCCGGGCCATCCAGTTGGGCGCGAATCCGCACCGTAGAGCTAGAGACGCCTGATCTGGAAACAGGTCACACGCACAGGATTCAACTCGCCCTGGACACAACTCTCGCCGAAGGCGATCAGTCAGAGCGGTATCTCGCCCCGGAGCGCAGCGACGCCGAAAAACAGCGCGAGTTTCGGTTTGTGGCGGATCCGGTCGACATGGATTGGTTCCTGCGTCGCCTGGAGACAGATGAGGACAATTATGTCATCGATTTGCAGCTTTGGGTTTCTGATTGGTTGAAAGAGCTGTTTCTTGATTACAAGCGCGCACAAAATCCGACGCGTTTGTTCTCCGAAGACAAACTGCCTTATCTGTTTGAACACTGGGCCCGCTACCTCGCTTATCTGAACCTGATCCAGAAAGTGGCCTCGCCGCCAAAGATGCGCTTCGTCAATACGGTGATGGGACGGGATGCCGTGACACCGGTGGATGTCGATCTGGTCCTGGATGTCGGCAACAGCCGCACATGCGGGATTCTCATCGAAAATTTTCCAGGAGAGTCGCGTGTCGATCTTGCGCGATCCTATCCTTTGGCCATTCGTGACCTGTCCCGACCAGAGCTATACTATACGGGGCTGTTTCCCAGCCGGGCCGAGTTCACGGAACTGCGTTTCGGGAACGAACAGCAC
The DNA here is from genome assembly GCA_039025595.1 of Pseudomonadota bacterium. GTDB lineage: Bacteria > Pseudomonadota > Alphaproteobacteria > Rhodobacterales > Rhodobacteraceae > Roseovarius. Next base: position 17,679 of record JBCCNY010000019.1, read on the forward strand.
GCCAGTCGATCGGGACGCCGGAACGCATTTTTATGGCCAAGCTTTGTTCGTATCGGACCCGAGGCAGTGCGTCTGACGCAAGGCGAGGAAGGCACCGAGACGTTGTCGGGACTGTCATCTCCCAAACGCTATCTGTGGGACAACCTCGCATCGAAACAGGATTGGCGCTTTCAAAATCACCATGATCCCAACAACCTGCCCAAATCGGTGCGCGCGGCGATGCGCCATATCAACGAGGCAGGCGATGTCGTCGCGCAGGTGAAATACGAAGAAGCGCAGCGCCTCCGCCGACGCGGCAAGACACCAATGAATCCGGCGATCCGGCCGCGGTTTTC
>JBCCNY010000020.1:0-17085 GCA_039025595.1 Pseudomonadota bacterium
AAAATCGCAGAATCGGTTAGGAACGATCGTCTAGGATCTGACTAATGCATCGTAACTTTTGGCAATCTCGCGCGTGAGCGCGCCAACCTCAAATTGGAAACCACCAATACTGCCAACGGGTGTGACTTCAGCCGCTGTGCCCGTAAGCCAGCACTGTTCAAAGCCTTCAAGTTCATTGGGTGTTATATGGCGCTCGTGAACCTTGACCTGACGCTTCTCCAACATACCGATTACCGTTTGACGCGTGATACCATTGAGGAAGCAATCAGCCTTAGGTGTGTGAACCTCTCCGTCTTGAACAAAGAAGATGTTTGCGCCAGTGGCCTCGGCCACGTAGCCGCGATAATCAAACATCATCGCATCCGAACAGCCTTTAGCTTCAGCCTCATGCTTTGATAACGTGCAAATCATGTAAAGCCCGGCGGCCTTTGCGTGGCATGGTATCGTCTCGGGACTGGGCCGCTTCCATTTGGAAACATCGAGCGTCGCGCCTTTCATCTTGGCATCGCCGTAGTAGGCGCCCCACTCCCAAGCGGCGATTGCAAGACGAACAGGGTTTCGCGCCGCCGCAACACCCATATCGTCACCCGATCCGCGCCAAGCGATCGCGCGGACATAAGCGTCGCTGAAACCGTTAATCTCAAGGACCTTTGCCTTTGCCGCCTCTAATTCGTCTACGGACCACGGAATTTCAAAATCCAGTTGGCTCGCGGAAAAATGCAGTCGTTCGCTGTGCTTTCGGCTTTCGAAAATACGCCCGCCATAGGCACGCTCACCCTCGAAGACAGAACTGGCGTAATGCAAACCATGGGTCAGGATATGTACGTTGGCAGAACGCCAATCCACTATCTCGCCATCCATCCAGATCATTCCGTCGCGATCGTCGTAAGCCGCCATTTCGATCTCCTCGAGCAAAAAGATTTGCACTTATTGCGCAAATTAGGTCCGATACGGGCATATTGTTGCGCAATAACTGATGGTGGCTATCAATTGCATCTTGGAATGTCAACAAGGCTGACATATTAATGTTCGAGGCGATGGCATCCGGAAAAGCAGAACGCTGCGCAGTTGTACGAGCATGAAAGAGAACTTCGATAGCGACGAGGAACTGCGGCAAGGCATCGAGGCGATGTTCTTCGCCTATCGTGGCTTCACGGCAGACCCCGACCGTATTCTTGCAACCATCGACTACGGTCGGGCTCATCACAGAGCCATCCATTTTGTGGCTCGCACGCCCGGGACAACTGTAAACAAACTGCTAATGACACTTGGAGTAACAAAACAGAGCTTGAACCGTGTGCTGCGCACACTCATTGAGGACGGGTTGGTGGAAAGTCGCCAAGGCGCCCGGGACCGCAGGGAACGCCATCTCAGCCTTACTTCGACAGGCCGAGAGCTTGAAAAACGTTTGTCAGCAGCCCAGCGCGAAAGACTGCGAGACGCCTATCATGCCGCTGGCCCGGAGGCAGTAGAGGGTTTTCGAAAAGTGCTTGAAGCAATGATGGACGACGACATGCGCCGGACCTATCATGCGATTACGGAGGTAGAGGGATGAGTGACCCGGCACCACATCTTCTTATCGTGGATGATGATGAACGCATTCGAGATCTTTTGAGAAAGTTCTTGGCGCGTCAGGGTTTTCTAGTGTCCGTGGCCCGAGACACGCAACACGCGCGACGGGTTTTGTCGGGGCTGGAATTTGATCTTCTTGTGATAGACGTGATGATGCCCGGGGAGGACGGTGTTTCGCTTACGCGCGATCTACGTGCCACGATAACCACACCTGTCTTGCTGCTCACGGCAAAAGGAGACACCGCTGATCGGATCGCGGGCCTAGAAGCTGGTGCGGATGATTATCTACCCAAACCCTTCGAACCAAAGGAGCTTTTGCTACGCATCAACGCAATTTTGCGCCGCATGCCCGATCCTGAACCCGAACTTGCATCACCTAAAGTACTGAACATGGGACCGATCCGCTTTGATATCGATCGGGCAGAGTTGCTGCGTGGTGAAGACATGATCCGCCTCACTGCGACCGAAATGCAGCTTCTGCGCATATTCTCAGAACATCTGCGCGAACCGGTTAGCCGGGCAAAGCTGGTAGAAGATCTCGGGCGCGATAAGGGACAAGCACAAGAGCGCGCGGTTGACGTACAGATTACGCGCCTGCGACGAAAGATCGAAGCGGATCCAAAACAGCCGCGTTATCTTCAAACCGTTCGGGGCGAAGGATATATGCTGGCGCCCGACTGAGACGGGACGCCGCGCAAACAAACACCGACCAAACGTCGACCGTGGCCATTTGCATGACAGGCTGCAAACGGTTTTTGGCGTTTTTAGTAGAACTCTTGAGTTTTTGCATAGTCACACGTAAGTAACGGCATGGCTCGGATGTATGATACGGACGATCGGGCGTTTTTGCCCTGGCGCTTTTTCGGCGCAACCACCGGTTCGGTGATTGCTGGCCTATAAGGCTGGTTTTTCCATCATACATTTCTATCTCAACTGATCATAAGGCAGAGACCGATGTCGCCGAAAACACTCTATGATAAAATATGGGACGCCCATGTTGCCCACGAGGCGGAGGATGGGACATGTCTTTTATACATTGACCGTCACCTCGTGCACGAGGTGACCAGCCCTCAGGCTTTTGAGGGATTGCGCATGTCGGGGCGGAAAGTGCGGTCACCGGAAAGGACGATTGCGGTTCCTGACCACAACGTACCGACGACGGCCGGCCGCGAAGATCCCAACAACATGACCGAAGATAGCGCGATTCAGGTCGCAGCTTTAGACAAAAACGCCCTTGAATTTGGAATTCACTATTATCCGGTGTCGGACATTCGTCAGGGAATTGTCCATATCGTTGGTCCCGAACAGGGCTGGACCCTACCCGGCATGACGGTGGTCTGCGGCGACAGCCACACGGCGACACACGGCGCATTCGGCGCGCTCGCCCATGGCATCGGGACATCCGAAGTCGAGCATGTCTTGGCCACTCAAACGCTGATCCAAAAGAAATCCAAAAACATGAAGGTGGAGATCACCGGAAAGCTGCGCCCCGGCGTTACAGCAAAGGACATCACGCTGAGTGTCATTGGCGAGACCGGAACGGCGGGCGGAACGGGTTATGTCATCGAGTATTGCGGCGAGGCTATTCGCGATCTGTCTATGGAAGGTCGTATGACTGTTTGCAATATGGCCATCGAAGGTGGGGCGCGCGCCGGATTAATCGCACCTGACGAAAAGACATTCGAGTATTGTCGCGGACGTGCTCACGCTCCAAAAGACGCGCAATGGGACGCTGCCCTTGCTTGGTGGCGCGCGCTATACTCAGATGAAGGCGCGCATTGGGACAAAGTTGTCACCATCGCGGGACAGGACATCGCCCCGGTCGTAACTTGGGGAACCAGCCCCGAAGATGTTTTGCCGATCACCAGCGCTGTCCCAGCGCCAGAAGAATTTGAAGGCGGCAAGGTCGGTGCGGCGAAACGATCCCTCGATTACATGGGTTTGACCCCCGGTATGCCTCTCAAAGAGATCGAGATTGACGCCGTCTTTATTGGGTCATGTACAAACGGTCGGATCGAAGATCTGCGCGCAGCGGCGGAAATTATTAAGGGAAAGAAAATAAAAGTGAAACGAGCGATGGTTGTTCCCGGCTCTGGACTTGTACGGGCGCAGGCAGAACAGGAGGGAATCGCGGATGTTTTTCGAGATGCTGGCTTTGAATGGCGGCTCGCTGGCTGTTCAATGTGTCTGGCGATGAACCCCGATCAACTCGCTGAATACGAACGTTGTGCTTCAACGTCGAACCGAAATTTCGAGGGCCGACAGGGCTACAAGGGCCGCACGCATCTTATGAGCCCGGCAATGGCTGCCGCCGCTGCGGTGACGGGACGACTAACCGATGTACGAGAGCTGTCATGAGCCGTTCTGCCGGCTCACAAGGCCGTCGCAGGAAATAGAAAAAACTATCCTGTCCTGAGCAACTATGGTCTCGCAAACACTCGCTACATCGGAAAACGAATTCCTAGATCTAACCGCAAATCGCCGTGACTTTGGCTTGATGAAGTAACTTGGCGAAACATGTTTATGGAGGCGTTGCTTATATACACCGTCTTTTGAACACCTTCCTTCTGCATCGGGTGACCGGCGCTGAACTCGGATTTTAAGACCCGTCAAGATAAAGCTCCACGGCGTATCGCAAAAGAGGCCTAAAATGGATAAATTCACCACGCTTACCGGAATCGCCGCACCGATGCCTCTGGTAAATATCGACACAGATATGATTATTCCGAAGCAATTCCTGAAGACAATCAAGCGGTCGGGGTTGGGGGTGAATCTATTCGACGAGATGCGTTACGACCGAAAGGGCAACGAAATCCCGGATTTCGTGCTAAACAAACCACAATATCGAGACGCACAGATCTTGGTCGCTGGCGACAACTTCGGCTGTGGTTCGAGCCGAGAGCATGCACCTTGGGCGATACGAGACTTCGGTCTGCGCTGCGTCATTGCGACTAGTTTTGCCGATATTTTCTACAACAATTGCTTCAAGAATGGCATTCTGCCGATCGTCTTGCCGGAAGAACACGTTGGTGTTCTGATGCGCGATGCTGAAAAAGGCGCGAACGCACGCATTACGGTCGATCTGGAAAACCAAATCGTTACCAGTTCGGACGGGGAAACGTTCGTCTTCGAGGTTGACGCATTCAAAAAGCATTGCTTGCTCGAGGGGCTCGACGATATCGGATTGACCCTTGAGAAGGTCGGCGACATAGATTCCTTCGAGCTAAAATCCGCAACAGAGCGTCCTTGGGTCTGAAAAACAGCCTCAGAGGCGTTTTTTTGTGCGAAGTTCGCGAAAATATATTCCACGTATTTGAAGCAATTCTAGTGCATACCCTGCGCGTGAGCGCAATATTTTGTGTTTCGCTCGCTGGTCATAGGGGAATACGGCGAAATTGATGCAAACGGGCACCAGCAACGCCATGATTTTGCCGGAAATTCTAAGTCTATCTATTCCTCGACTTGAGCCACTAGCGAAATTAAGGCAAAAATTGGGCAATAATAAGGCACATCGCCACATTCGGCAGACCCAAGTTGACGCGTTGTTTCACAAAACCCGTGGAGCCGCGCCTCTCGAAGGGAAACAGGCAGTGTTTTCTCAGATCCTGAGCGCGTTGCTGCGCGCAACATTGGTGGCTTTGCTGGTTGCAATACCAGCTCTCTTCCTGCCTTGGGTGGCCAAGGACACGGCGCAAATTGTCGTGATTATTGCGCTTCTTTTGTCGCTGCTGACCTTCATCGAGTATTTTGGACGGTATCCGAGCTTTGTCGAATTCCGTTTTGCACCTCCCTACAATCGACTGAAGTTTGGTGCCGCGGCGCTGGTTGTCATCACGTTATCTCTGATTGCGCGAGGACATGTGGACCCAAGCCCACTTACAATGATCTTGACTTATATTGGTCATTCCATGGGGCACGCGATGGAGTTCCCCTATTCGCCAGTCCAACTGTTTGTATTGATGCTGCCTTCCGACGCCAGCCCGGATTTAGTTGACGCAATGCGGACGGCGGCTGGTTTTGCCTATGTGGTTTCCATCCTGATGGTCTTCATATTCGTAATCTTGGTTCGTATGATGGCATGGCCCATGCGCTACGGCGCATTCAATGTATGGATTAACCTGCCGCTCTTCGATCCAACGCGCGGCGGTGATATTGTCGACAGGCTGAAGCGGGATTCGGGCCTTAACATTGTGTTAGGGGTTTTGCTACCATTCTTGATCCCAGCTGTTATCAAAGCGGCATCTTTCATCATCGATCCAATTTCTATTGAAAGCTCGCAGACGCTGATATGGATCACAACAGTTTGGGCTATTCTACCGGCGAGTATTCTGATGCGTGGTATCGCTCTTTTGAGGGTCGCAGAACTTATCGAGGCCAAACGCAAGCGCGTCTACGCGCAGGCCGAAGCAGAAAGCATACAAGAAGCTTAGTTGCATTCTGCGTCGTGGCGTTGTGGGCCTCATGCGCTGTTGCCGAAACAACCCTGCGCATTGCCACTTTCACAACCGAGCTGCAAAGAGACGGGCCCGGACTACTTTTGCGGGACATTTTGAAGGATGACGATCCGCAGATTGACGCAGTCGCAACAGTAATAGCAGCGGCAAAGCCTGACATTCTGATCTTGCAGAGCATCGACTACGATTTGCGGAACATGGCCCTGCTCGCGTTGCGAGAACGGATCGACGCATCTGGATGGAACATGCCTGAGGTTTTTGCTCTCGCTCCGAATTCTGGTCTTGCAACCAAACTCGACATGGATGGCGACGGCCGGACGGGAGATCCGCGCGACGCCCAAGGTTACGGAGAATTTCGCGGACAAGGTGGGATGGCTGTTTTGTCGCGCTATGAAATCCTTCACGAAGAGGCTCGAGATTACAGCACATTTCTGTGGCGAGCCCTGCCTGGTGCGCTGCTCCCGACAACGGAGAATGGGCCGTTTCCTTCCAAGGAGGCGCAAGACATTCAGCGCCTCTCTTCGGTCGGACATTGGGTGCTGCCCATCCGTATAAACGGTCGTGCATTGAACCTTATGACATTCCACGCAACCCCGCCGGTCTTTGACGGACCTGAAGACCGAAATGGCCGCCGCAACCATGACGAAATCATTTTTTGGGTAAAGCTACTTGATGGCGAGCTTGGCAAACAAGTCATGGCGCCATTTGTTCTGGCTGGAAACGCCAACCTCGATCCGGTCGATGGCGATGGTCTCAAATCAGCCATCAAGGCGCTGCTGGTACATCCCCGCCTTCAGGATCCCACGCCGATGCGAGATTATGATCCGCTGCAAGGTATCGGTCAAATGGGTGATCCACGTCTGGACACGGTGTCGTGGCCTGGTCCCGAACCCGGTGATCTCCGGGTCAGCTATGTTCTGCCTTCCGTTGATGTAACGGTGACCGGCTCGGGGGTTCTTTGGCCTGAAAGCGGACATCAAGCTGACATCGTCGAAATGGCTAGTCGGCATCGGTTGGTTTGGGTTGACGTCCTCTTTTAAAACCGGTCGCTTTCTTGACGCTCCGCCGGCTTCGCGCTACGCGAACCGTCACAAAACCGAAGCTGGAGTTCCCGATGAGCACTGCAAACCTTCTGATCCTGCCGGGAGATGGGATCGGCCCCGAAGTCATGGTCGAGGTGCGAAAAATCATCGATTGGTGCGCCTCCAAGCGCGGATTGAGTTTTGATGTCATCGAGGATCTTGTTGGTGGAGCCGCCTACGATGCGCATGGGGTTCCTCTTACGGATGAGACTCTGGAAAAGGCGCAGAGTGTCGATGCCGTTCTACTCGGTGCCGTAGGCGGTCCAAAGTATGACGACCTCGATTTTGCGGTAAAACCCGAACGCGGTTTGCTGAAACTGCGAAAGGAAATGGATCTGTTTGCAAATCTGAGACCTGCCCAGTGCTTTGACGCTTTGGCAGATTTCAGCAGCCTAAAGAGAGACGTCGTCGCGGGCCTCGATATCGTGATCGTACGCGAACTGACAAGTGGTATCTATTTCGGTGAGCCCCGCGGAATCGTGCAAGAGGGCAACGAACGCGTCGGGATCAACACTCAGCGCTACACGGAATCTGAAATCGATCGCGTCGCACGATCTGCGTTCGAGTTGGCACGCCGTCGGTCGAACAAGGTTTGCTCGATGGAAAAGGCAAATGTCATGGAATCTGGTGTTCTGTGGCGCGAGATCGTGCAGAAAGTCCATGACGAGGACTATCCGGATGTTGAACTTAGCCACATGTACGCAGATGCCGGTGCGATGCAGCTCTGCCGTTGGCCGAAGCAATTCGATGTGATCGTGACGGACAATCTGTTCGGGGACATGCTTTCGGATGCGGCTGCAATGCTCACCGGAAGCCTTGGCATGCTACCTTCGGCCAGCCTCGGCGCACCGATGGAGAATGGTCGCCCGAAAGCGCTTTATGAACCGGTTCACGGTTCTGCGCCCGATATTGCAGGACAAGGCAAAGCCAACCCGATCGCTTGCATCCTCAGCTTTGCCATGGCGTTGCGCTATAGCTTCGATCAAGGCGAAGAGGCCACACGGATTGAAACAGCGGTGGAAAAAGTGCTGGCTGAAGGCGGGCGCACGGCTGATCTTCTGGGCGAGGACGGCGTCGCGCCGCTATCGACCACGGAGATGGGCGATGCCGTAGTCGCTGCGCTTGACGCCAGTCTGTGATCACCACACGCGGATACACGTCTGAAGATGAAGGTGCTTTCCTGGCACTCTATCGGGAATGTCTGAGTCACTACGGTCTTGAGCCAGCCACATCACAGCAAGAGGCGCGTATTTTATTGCTCCTCAACAGCGGCAGACACATGTCGTGCCATATTGCGTTTCAGGGAACGAGGCCGCTCGGCTTTGCGACTTGGGTGCTGACATTTCCATCTGGCACTGACGTAGCGCTTTACATGAAAGAACTGTTTGTCACAAAGGCAGCTCGCGGCGAAGGGACAGGCCGCGCTATCATGGCCTCACTTGTGCGCATTGCATAGGCCGAGGGGTGCAGCAGGATCGACTGGCAGACGGATCAGAACAATCCGTTATCTCAACGTTTTTACACACGCACTGGCGCGCCGCGCTTTGACAAGATCACATATCGCGTTCAATCCTCGGAGTTCGCAGCGTATTTGCGCCGCCTTGGCGTGTCTGATCCTCAATGATCGAAAACAATCTTGCCAAAACGCGGACCTGACCGTATCCCAGCGGCCTAGTCGGAGTGTAGCTCAGCCTGGTAGAGCACTGTCTTCGGGAGGCAGGGGCCGTGAGTTCGAATCTCGCCACTCCGACCAATCGTTTTTTTAGCACATAAGAGCTTTGCACTGGTTTTGACCAGCGTAAAACCTTGCCCAGCCTTCAAAATGCCGCAAGAAGTGGGATACTTGGGGGCGAGACACATACCGCTCAGACTGAGTGCACCAAGAAAGCCCGTCCATGCGACCAGCGATGACTTTGCAAGAACAAAACCGCGCCGGCATTCCTCGCGGATCTGACATCCGGTCGGATCTTTGCGCGGTGTTTTGAGAGAGCCATCCTGATGATCCAAAGCCATGGCTTGCTTAACGCGCGGCTCAAGGAATTGCTTGGGCGCATCTACCCGGATAGCCAAACGGAAGAGTTGACCACATCTGTACTGGATGCGTTTTGGCCGGATGGGGTAAATTTGCGGAAACGGGCGCGGTCACCAAGCAATCGATTGTGGTCTGAACGAGACGCTGTTCTGATTACTTACGGCGACAGCCTTATTGACGGACAACACAAACCTCTTGATCTTCTGGAGCACTTTCTTTCGAGCCATATGACGGGTGTAGTCAACGGCGTGCATATCCTGCCGTTTTTTCCGTTTAGCTCAGATGATGGCTTTGCCGTAATGGATTATCGTGCGGTGAATTCGAGGCTGGGCGAGTGGAGCGATATCGCAAGGATTTCCTCAAAGTTCCACCTCATGTCAGATCTTGTTCTCAACCATGTTTCAAGCCAAAGCACGTGGTTTAGCGAGTACCGACAGGGCAATGCGCCCTATCACGCGTTCTTTTTTGAAGCAGACCCGGAGATCGACGTGTCTCAGGTGGTCAGACCGCGCACGACACCGCTTCTCCAAAAGATCGAAACCCGCGAGGGCGAGCGCCATGTTTGGTGCACGTTCAGTCACGACCAGATCGATTTGAATTTTGCAAATCCTGAAGTGTTGCTAGAAATGCTGCGGATCATACGTCTGCATATCGACCAGGGCGTCCGTATTCTTCGCCTCGATGCGGTTGCGTTTCTATGGAAAGAACCCGGCAGTCCCTGCATTCACCTTCCGCAGACCCATGCGATTGTGCAGATGTTGCGCCTACTTTGCGACTACGCCACCGAGACAGTTGTGCTGCTGACAGAAACCAATGTGCCGAGGACGGAAAACCTCAGCTATTTCGGCAACCGCAATGAGGCGCATGCCGTTTACAACTTTCCTTTACCACCTCTTATCGTACATGCGATGCAATCAGGCAGCGCTCGATACCTGCATCACTGGCAATCCACGATGCCGCCTGCTCAGCTAGGTTGCGCCTATCTCAACTTCACGGCGAGCCATGACGGGATCGGAATGCGCCCTGCCGAAGGTGTCCTTCCGCCCGAAGAAAAGGACCGAATGATAGATGCCGCGCGCGAAGCTGGCGCTTTGGTCTCTATGAGAGCCTTGCCAGACGGGACCGAAGCCGCCTATGAACTGAACTGCTCATTCTTTGACGTGATGCGCACCACGTTCAAAGGGCAGGATGGTTTCCACCTAGAGCGATTTCTTTGCTCCCAGACGATCCCCATGTCGCTCGAAGGCATACCTGCCATCTATATCCATTCGCTTCTGGCGACACCGAGCGATCACGAGGCGGTCACCCGCCGGGGCATGAACCGAGCCATTAATCGGCACAGATGGCATTACCCCGAACTGCTGCGACGTCTCGAAGATCCATCATCCGATCAATACCGGGTCATGACTGAAGTTTGCGAACGCTTCCGGATCCGCGCCCAGCATGCCGGGTTCCACCCGAACGCCACTCAGTTTACGCTACGGCTGGATGAGAGGCTGTTCGGTGTCTGGCGGCAGAGCCTTGATCGGCACCAGTCCATATTCGCAATTCACAATGTCAGCGATGAAACAGTTCTGCTTAGCTCAAGCGAGATAAACCTTATCCAGGATGACCGATGGACCGACCTTCTTTCTGGCGACACCATCATTGCAACTGGCCCGGAAATCCCGTTCTCGCCATATCAGTGTCGTTGGATCTCAAACCGGCTGTAAAGAGTATCTCCACCAAGCTGGCATCAATTGAATTCGGCATCGTCCTCCGCCGCCGCTCTCTTGAAATCAGATAGAAAACTCGGATCTGCGGCGTGGACACGGTTCCACGTTGCGATAAACGGCGTCTCGTTGGGGTTTTCGAGGAAAAGCTGGCCGGCCCGTATGATGTTGTCGGCAAAGAGCTCAACGGATTCTTCTTCCATATGACGGTCCAGTGAGAGCCCGTTCATCTTGGCGTCATCGTAGTAGCTATCAAGCAGGTCCAGCGCGACGCGGTAATAGGTGGCCTTGAGCGATCGGAACAAGTTCGGGGTAAACACGGTGCCGTCTGAGGCTAGTTTGCGGAAAATCGCCTTGCAGATATCCGTCGACATGCGACTCAGGCCCTTCGACGCGTCCTCTGCAGACAGATCTTGGTGTTTGTGGTCATAGGCATCCGCGATTTCCACCTGGCACACCGATTGAGGTGCTAGGTTCCGCCATGCCTCTGACAAAACACCAACCTCCAACCCCCAGTCGGACGGAATACGCAGATCGGGCAGCGTCATCATGCGCATGGCAAACTCGCCTGACAGCGGATACCGAAAGCTGCGCAGATAATCGAGATAGTCACGATCGCCCACGACTTTCTTTAAGGCAATCAGAAGCGGGCTCACCAACAATCGTGTCACTCTGCCGTTGAGCCTTTTGTCGTCTATCCTCGGATAGAATCCTTTGGCCATTTGGTAGCCGAAGCCCGGATTGGCCACGGGATAAACGAGGCGCGCAAGCAATTCACGATCATAGTTCAAAATATCGCAATCATGCAGAGCCATGACGGATGTATCTGCACAAGCGATCAGATAACCCATGCAGCTCCAGACGTTCTTTCCCTTGCCCGGCTCGAGCGGCGCCAGCCCCATAACGTCAAGACGTTGGCCCAGTGCCTTCATGCGCGGACTATCATTCCACACGACAATATGCTGTTGAGGCAGATCGGAGAAAAAGCGCTTGGCCTTGCGGAATTGGTCCTCATCGGCCTGATCAAGCCCGACAACAACCCGGTGAAGGTAAGGCACCTTGGCCAGCTCAGACACGATTTGTCCAAGAGCGGGACCTTCGATTTCGGAATATAGACAGGGTAAAACAAGGGTGATCTTTCGCGTCTCGGAAAAGGCCACCAGCTCATAAGTCAAGTCATCGAGACTACGCGTGCGCAGATTGTGCAAGGTCGCGATATTTCCGTTCTGGTGAAAGTCAGCCATGTTTGGGTATGTCACTTGCCATTGAAGTTTCCTCTAGAATTTCCAAAACGGCTTTCGACCAACCCGAAGGTCCTTCTTGGGTTGTGCGCCTTATCCGCCCGGTGGCCTCGCCGTGCAAGCGTGGCATCAGGGTGGAAGCGGAATTGGCGACAATGACGCCATGATCTGCGCGCTCAAGCATGTCGATGTCGTTGGGCGCATCGCCAAGCGCAATCGTGAATTTCGGTGAAATCTGCCTGATCACCTCACTCATGCGATCCGCTTTTGTTCCCCCGAACGAGATCGATAGAAAACGACCGCCGCGTTGAATCAAAAGACCATCAAGATTGGCCGCGGAGATAAAAGCATCCAGTGCCGACTCCGACGCTGTCCATACTCCTGGTTCGCTAAAACGACGCATCTTTGCATTCCGAGCCGCATCTTCAGAAAGCCCCGTTCTTTCGCAAATCTCCGAGATAGACATGTCACCAAAACCGACAAAACCAGGAGGAAGTTCGGCCAGTCGCATGCGTAACTCTTGATAAATCGGCCCAGTACTTTCCGCCGCCTTGTTAGCCAAGAGCAAACCACCACCGTTTTCCACAATTGATGGCCAATCGGAAAACCCGATTTCATCGCGAAGCGGCGCGACCTCTGCCGCTGTCTTGCTTGTTGCAAGAACCACACCGCAACCCAATCGACGCAGGTAGGAAAGCGCGGGCTTAGCCGGTTTCCAGGAATAGGTCGAATGATCCAAGAGTGTTCCATCAAGGTCGGAAAACACAAGGACCGGGGGATGTGCTTGCATGACCGCAGCCTAGCCTACCCCCACGCCTAGTGCGATAGCGAAAGTCATCTGATACGTGTTTGCCCGGCAAGACAAGAAATTCGATACATCCGCAGAAGACTTGCGTTTCTCAAAAACAACCATTTGTAACGCTCACTCAGGTTTTTACCTATGCCGGGAGAGGATCATTCGACAAAAGTACCGTCGCATTTGCTCAAATTGAAAATCGACAAATGGCGTCGGGCGAAAGCTCCCGCTTTGTTCTAGCGAAAGGCTGACAACCCGATCCGTTCCAAGATCTCTCGGCCGAGACCTATGTCATCGATCCAAACGAATCGAAATTCACGCGCACATTTGATTCGTTTTTCCGTCAAGCATTTATTTTTAGAATATCAATTGCTCAAAAGTAGACAGATGTCAGAAATGAACCAGAAACGTGTAAATTAAACACGACAGATGGCCTCAGTTTTAGTTGCAGTCTCTCTAGATTTCCAAAAGCGATTATTACAATAAAAAAATATTTAAAAACAGTATTCTAAGATTTATTTTTGTCTTTAAAACAAGATAATCACAAGCCGGTAATCCTTGTTCTCTTCCCTCCTTAGGATGAAGTCCCGAAGTTTCAAAGAAAATTTGCTGTTGCTTTTGTCCAGTTTAATTGACACAATTTGTCGCAGGCTGCGTCACTATGACACATAGCTTGGCGAGCCGGACTTCAGGCCGGAATTCTCACTTGAGGTCGGGTTGCGCGGTAACAAACTCAATAAGAAGGAAATCGGATATGTCCGACGATCCAGAAAAGGTGTGGCCAACCGGTCTGAACCTCAAAGAAGCTGAAGAAGTGCACAGCTATCTCATTGATGGAACCCGTGTTTTCGGGCTTCTCGCGCTGCTGGCACATATTCTCGTCGCATTCTCAACGCCGTGGCTCGGCTAAGGAGGTAAGTCATGAATAATGCAAAGATATGGCTTGTCGTGCCTCCTTCAGTCGGCGTACCGGTCTTTCTAAGCGCTGTCGCCGTCGGCTCTTTTGCCGTCCACGTTGCTGTTGTGAGCAATACTTCCTGGGTGTCCGACTTCTTGTCGGGTCAGGAGCTTGGCACAGGTGATATGCAAGCGGCCGCTGCGATGGAAGACGCAAATACTGCGAAAGTGGCTTATACGCGCGATCTTGAAGATGGGCAGGAACTGACCGTGATTATGCCAGACGGCACGAAAGCGACCGCGATCCTCAAGACAAACGAGGTCTTGGCATCTGCCACCCAAGACAAGTTGATCGCTTCAGACTAGCGGTCTTTCGCCCTGGGCCATGCGGGCCCGTGGGCAGTCCACCGCGAACCTCCTGGCCGCGTACGCTTTGTCCGCGGCCAGAGGCCGGACGGAGCTAGAAACATATGCTCGACTATCGCGCTCTCGCTTTGCGCAAAATCGCATCAATCGCGCCGCGCTACCTTCCGTTTGTCGATGTGGCAACGAAGGATGTGCCGCTTAGCCGGTTGCTCCGACTATCCCTGTTTCAGGTGACAGTCGGTATGGCACTGGTCCTTTTGGTTGGAACACTCAACCGCGTCATGATCGTTGAGTTAAACGTTCCAGCCTCTTTGGTGGCCGGTATGCTGGCCCTGCCCCTTCTCTTCGCTCCCCTACGCACGTTTATCGGCTTCAAGTCGGACACCCACCGGTCCGCTCTGGGATGGCGGCGCGTGCCCTTCATCTGGAAGGGCACAATGTATCAGTTTGGCGGATTTGCGATCATGCCCTTCGCCCTGCTCGTGCTGTCTGGATATGGGGAGGCATTCGACGCGCCGCGCTGGATTGGCCTGTCGTCCGCAGCGCTTGCATTTCTGTTGGTGGGCGCCGGACTTCATATGGTGCAAACGGTGGGTCTGGCATTGGCCACGGACCTCGTCAAAACTGAAGACCAACCAAAAGTCGTGGGCTTGATGTATGTGATGTTGCTGGTCGGCATGGTCGTCAGCGCATTGATCTACGGCGTGTTTTTGGAAGACTATTCTCCCGGACGTCTGATCCAGGTCATCCAAGGCACAGCTGTTGTAACGATCGCGTTGAACCTGATCGCACTTTGGAAACAAGAAGCGAGAGATAGGTCGCGCGCGGCGGCCATGGAAGCAGCGCCAACCACCGCCTTCACGGACGCGCTACGGGAACTCATTGCAAGGCCTGGTACGCTGCGCTTACTGATCGTTATCGGGCTAGGCACGTTTGGCTTTGGCATGGCGGATGTGCTGCTCGAACCCTACGGGGGACAAGCCCTTGGGTTTAGCGTTGCCCAGACAACGAAACTCACGGCATTGCTAGCGGGCGGAACCTTGATCGGTTTCGCGATCGCGTCACGGTTACTTGGCACCGGTGGGAATCCGGCGCGGCTGGGCATGGTCGGAGCTGCCATTGGCATCCCTGGATTTGGCGCAATTATCCTATCCTCTTCAATCATGGGACCGGCTGCCTTCATAGCCGGTACGATCGCCACAGGACTTGGCGCCGGTCTTTTCGGTCACGCGACATTGACTGCCACAATCCGGAAAGCACCCAGCGAACAGATTGGTTTGTCACTTGGCGCATGGGGCGCAGTTCAGGCCACCTGCGCGGGCATTGGTGTGGCGCTTGCAGGTTTGGTGCGCGACGTTCTGGTCGGGCTCGAGGCGTTTTCGGGACTTGAGGCTCACACACCCTATAATGTCGTATTCATGATTGAGATCGTGTTTCTTGCCTTGGCCATCTTCGTGGCCATCCCGCTTGCGGCCCATCGCATCCGGATTTCGGGTGTTCAATCCGCACCCGTCCCACAAAACAATACAGTGGAGGCCCCATGACAACGGTAATCACGAGATACTTTGAAAGCGCCGCTCAGGCCGCCGCAGTCAGATTCGAGTTGGTGAACCGCAGAAGGTTTTCAGTACGCATCCTGACGCTTTTCGACACAGCTGAAGGCGCAGAAGACAAACTCGTCGCAGCCAACGTCGACGCGCAAACCGCGAAAGAGTATCAGAGCAGGCTTAAGAACGGTGGCGCTGTTTTGTTGGTACGAGCGGGTTACAAACCGCTGGGCGTTGCCAAGACCTTCCGTTCGCTCACTGAAGACATGGGGGCGGTGGATCTCGGAAACATGCGGGAAGAAACGACGGTCAAGGATGAAACCGCAAGCGATCTGAGCGTCCTTGATGGTCAACCATTGATGCTGACCCGACCGCGTGACCCGCTGAACACGAATTACCACCAGGCGGACTGGCCCATCGGTCTGATCAATCGAAGAGAGCCCTTCACCGATTCCATTTTCCCGCGCCACGCCCGCATGGCAAGTTGGCCCGTACCGCTCATTTTCCGCGACTTCGACGGAAAACCGTATCAGCCCTTCACAGACTCTATCTTCTCTCGTCATGCCCGTATGGCGAGCTGGCCCATTGGCCATTTGGTATCACACGGGCGACGCTACGGTCGTTTCCCCTTCGGCTTTTTGGTACCGCACGCGCGTCGCTACGGACGCTTCCCCTTCGGCTTCTTGGTACCGCACGAGCGTCGCTATGGACGCTTCCCGTTCGACTTCTTGGTGCCCGGCGGCAGACGCATGGCAAACTGGCCCTTCCCGCTGCTCATAAATGGCAAGCAGCACACGAATTCACTGGTGCCTGGCCAAAAATACATGGCGAAATTTCCTTTTGCCCACATTGTGCCCGGTCACAAATACTATGCTAACGTCCCCATAGGGCACAGCGTCTCGCACAATCGCCGTTATGGCCGCTTCCCCTTTGGTCTTCTGGTTCCCGGTCAGAAGTTCATGGCGAAATTCCCGTTCGCCCATATCGTGCCGGGACATAAGCATTATGCGAAGTTCCCATTCGACCACATCGTTCCTGGCCACAAATACATGGCGAATTGGATCTGGCCCCACACAAAGAAGAAGGCTGGCTAGGAGCATACGCTCAGGTCGCTCTTAACCGATCACGACGTAAGGTCGCGGAGAGATCGCCGTCATTGGCAACAGATAACACTGGGTTCACTCGAAATGGCGCGAAGCACATCAACGGATGGTCCGGAATGGGCGACATCCGTGAAAACGTTCTAGAGGTCGGTCACCGGTTCAGTACTGGGACGTTGTCCACGTTCAGCAAAAAGGGCGCGCGATCCTTGAGCCGCAGAGGGCCAAACTTGGGATTTCATCGTCAAGTGCGATGATTTGAAACCACAAGTCTCGACTAAGGCAC
>JBCCNY010000021.1:0-17025 GCA_039025595.1 Pseudomonadota bacterium
AAAAACCTCAGGATGGACGTTGCACGCTCGTACTATCACTGGTTTTTTCTGGCCCAACCCGAGCCTCTGCCGGAACGCCTGATCACCGCCGATCCCGATCTTTACTTTGCGTCCTGCCTCTCGGGTTGGGGCAAGGCCGGACTAGATAAGTTCGATCCGCACCAGCTCGAACAGTACAGGACAGCCTGGAAGGATCCAGACACGATCCGCGGCATGTGCAACGATTATCGCGCGACGCTCCGCCACGATGTTCAGGACGATGAGGCCGACCTTTCGGCGAAAGTCACTTGCCCGCTATCCGTGCTCTATGGTCAGGACGGCGCCATGGCGGCTCTTTTCGATTTCGAGGCGAGCTGGCTCAGCAAAGGTTGTTCAGTAGACGTGCGGTCCCTTCCCGGAGGTCATTTTTTCATTGACAGCCATCCTGATCAGACGCTCGCGGCGTTGCTTGACTCTCCTAATACGTGAATAACTCTTGGTTAACAGACTAATAATTAAAAAAATTATCGCTTAAGTTGCATCGTCAAAAATAGGGGTTGACCCAGCGAAAAAGCAACCAAAACAATGCACGAATATTTGATGCATTGTTAAAAGGACTTAACGCATGGCATTTTCTCGCCCATTTTCCAGTATTTTCGAATTGGTAAACCAAATCGGCTTTCTCAACATCGTAACAAGCCCGGATCAGTTCGGCGGTTTCCGCCGCGACGATATTGACGTCACAGGGTCGGTCAGGTTCCTGAATAGCTTTTCAGGCAATGACAATGTGACCATCGCCAGTTTTGGCTTCAGCGTGAACCTCGGCATTGGCCACGATATGTTGACTGCGGATGGTCCTGTGGTCCTGTTGGATGCCGGACGCGGCAACGACACTATCACCCTGAACGACTTCGGCGGATTGATCGAGCTCGGTGCCGGTCGGGACCGCTTCGAAGCCTCGGCTTTCGTTCTTGACTTAGATACCGGCGATGGCCGTGACACGGTGATGCTGGAAAGCGCGGGGAGTGTTTCGCTCGGACGCGGTCCGGACAGCTTGATCGCCACCAACCATGTCGAAGAGATCGATGCCGGTCGCGGGCGTGACACCATTACGCTCGAAGGCGGCGGCGGAACCGTGGATCTCGGCCGAGGTCGCGACATTCTCGCTTTATCCGAGTTGATCGAAGATGCGTCAGGCGGTGACGGTCGTGACACGCTCAAGTTCAATTTTGAGGCGGGCAATGTCGATATCGCCGTGGACGGAGACGAGATCGAGTTTTTTGACCGCTTCAGCGGTCAGAAGATGACAGCCGATGGGTTTGAGAAAATCGAATTCGAGGACGGAAGCTTCACAATCGACGAGCTCAATGAGGCGTTTGGCGAGGATGCCGATCCTTACATCCAGGTCGGCGGCGGAACGCAAGTTGTCACCGTCAACAATGTCGATCCGACGATTAGCGTGATCTGGGACCGGGTCGTACAACAGGCGGTGATTGAAACGAGCAGCCCGGTTGGCCCCACCGTGGCGGCACGGGCCTATGCGATGCTCCATACGGCGATGTATGATGCCTGGAGCGCTTTCGATGATACTGCCCTGCGCGTCACCTTCGATCTCGACGAAGACTCAGGTAAAATGCTGGGTCTCACCGGGTCCGAGCTGGAAGATGCCAAAGAAAAGGCCATGAGCTTTGCCGCACTGACCGTGCTGCGCGTTCTGTTCCCGGATATGGACGACCTCTTTCTAGAAGTGTTCGAGGACAGGCTGGGTTTTGACCCCGAAGATGACAGCGACATAGCAGAGATCGGGATAGATGCTGCGGAGGATCTGTTGGCACTACGATTGAATGACGGCGCCAATTTCGCCGGAGGTTACGCCGACACGACCGATTATGAGCCCGAAAACAGCGGACCCAACGACATTCAGGACATCAGCCGCTGGACGCCAGAAAACGTCCCGATTGACCCAGAGGACAACGATGTCGAGCAGCGGTTTCTGACCCCTCAATGGCAAGAGGTTGAAGGCTTTGCGCTGCCCGAGGACGAGGACGGTAATACGGTCTTTGACACAATACGCCCCGAAGCACCTCAACCCTTCTTTACAGAGGCCTATGCGGGCTCGGTGCTCAACTATGATGCAAAAACAATCACGCTCAGCGCAGATCTAACAATCGGCAGCAATACGTTCATGGCTGGCATGGACGTTCCCGTGAGCAAGACGCTGATCGGCGAGGTCATCAATGAAGAGTTTATAAATCAGGCAGAAGAGGTCGTTACCTTCAGCGCGGAGCTCACCGACGAGCAAAAGATCATCGCGGAATTCTGGGAAGATGGCGGCGGCACAGCCTTTCCGCCCGGCACGTCACTTGCCTTTGCGCAGTTTGTCTCGGCCCGCGACAACCATGACACCGACACGGACGCCAAGCTTTTTCTGATCATGGGCAACGCGGTCAACGATGCCGGTATCGGCACCTGGGAGGCCAAAGTCTTTTACGATTATGTCCGCCCGGTCCGAGCCATCAGGGATCTGGGCGAATTAGAGCTGATTGGTGTAGATGGAGTTGATCAGAATACTGGTGAGTCCGGTTTCGTAATCCAAGCCTTTGGCGGCTTCAACGCGGACGGTACGGGTCGCGGGACGCAAACGATCCTGGCGGAAAACTGGGTGACCTTCCAGCTGCCCAATGGCAACCCCTCCCCGCCTTTTGCGGAATACACGTCTGGCCATTCCGCCTTCAGTGCGTCTGGTGCGGCCGTCCTCCGCCTTTTTACCGGCTCGGATGACTTTGGGGGATCTGTCACTTTCGCCCCGGACTCGCTGATCTTTGAAAAGGGCGTACCCGAAGAAGAGACCACCCTTTACTGGGAAACCTTCGACGAGGCCGCAGATGAGGCCGGCTTGTCACGTCTTTACGGTGGTATTCACTTCAACGAAGGCGACGTCAACGGACGCGATCTGGGCACAGAAGTCGGCACAGCCGCCTTCGAGCTCGCTCAAAAGTTCTTTGACGGCACAGCCACGGACGAAGATCGGCCATTCTACACGCCGGATATGGGCGATCCTCTGATGGTTTAGACCGACCCATCACGCCGCGCGCACATGAGGAAATCAGCGTTGCGCGCGCGTATCTTTGGTACAGGTTCGCGAGACGCGGATTTCGGAGAGTGGCGCGGTTGACGGGGCTCGAACCCGCGACCCCCGGCGTGACAGGCCGGTACTCTAACCAACTGAGCTACAACCGCGCTTCGCTTGCCGCAGGGACAAACGTGACCGGTGGTGTAGGCTGCACACTGAGCCTCGTCAAGCTGTGTTACGCGAATCCGGCGATCAAATTAACCACTATCCGATTGCCGTTTTTGATCGACTCACTGGAGGTTGCGCAAAAGAGTGGCGCGGTTGCGTTACGATGATCTGACTGTATCGAAATCACCGCGCCAAACCGGTCTGCGCCCCGATGTCGTACCTCTACGCGCAAAGACAACGGCGGCCAAAATCTGTAACGCCCCAGAATTACTTCCTTCCCTATCCGGCGGCTCGCGGCTCATTTTAGCCTGTTCTCGGGTACACCCGGTATAAGACAACTGGCCAAAACCATTTGGAATAATCGCTTTAGCGCGCAATAGTGACATCAGGCGCAACGCCTGATTGTTTTTATTTATTGAATTCCTCCAGGAGAGTATTATGCCCAGAGGCTTAGGAAATACCATTTTTAACGCTGTCATTTCTGTCCCGATCCTGCACAGATGGATCAATCAGTTTCTTCTCTCAAAATACGCGGATGATGGGCCCTTGCCCGGTCTCTACACGACAAGGCGCGCAGGCAAGACGTCGATTTGGGAAGTGCTTCAGAAGGAACACTTCGCGCTGGTGATCCCGCGGATGACCAATGCTGAAAAACGCGAGTTGCCAAACATCAACGAGGTGATGGATCTATTCCTGCGCAAGGGAGACGATAACGCGAGCCGCGTCACGCTCTTGCTGCCGCTCTTCGCACAGCATTTGACCGACGCTGTCTTTCAGAGCGACGATGCATACGCGACCGATGCGCCCCACGAGATCATCCTCAACCAGATCTATGGCAACACGGCCGAAGACACGGGCCTTCTTCGCACGCACAAAGACGGTAAACTGCGCAGCCAATTGCGCAAAGTGAACGGGAATGACGCGGAATTCCCCGATGCGCTTTTGGAAAAAAAGGGCAAGTCATGGGTGGTGAAGGCGCAGTACGCCCAGCTCTCTTATCTACAGAAGGAAGGCAAGCTCGACACGTTGCGGAAAAAATACAAAGGCAAGGAAGGTGATCTCTGCGCGACCGGGCTTTTTCAAGGCAACATGACCCTTGGCAATTTCGCCATCACCGCGTTGCTGCTGCGCGAACATAACCGTCTCTGCGACGGCATCGCCGAGGAGCTTGCGCGCAAGGGCAAACCGGTCTCTGACGAGGTGATCTTTCGCACCGCGCAACAATGCAACATCACCGCTTATATGAAGGTCGTGATCGAGGATTACATCAACGCTTTCGCCGGACAGAAACTCTTTTACCTCGACACAGAGACCTTCTTTTACGAGAAGAAACGCTGGTGCCGCGAAACACCCATCCCCTACCATTTCAATATCCTCTACCGGATTCACTGCATGATGCCCGACGCGCTAAAGGGTCACGAAAAGAAAGGGTTCGATGCAATGCGAGCCAATAACGGGCTCGTCTTCGAAGAGGGTGTGGGTGCCATCCTGCAGGCGGCCTCATCCCAGGGGGCGAGCAAGGTCGAGCTCGGCAATACGCATCCGGACCTGATCGGGGCGGATATGGCAGGCGTGATGAAGGCGCGCGAAGTTCTTGGCTCCTTCAACGAACACAGACGGGCCCAAAACATGTTTCGCGCCGGTTTTGGCGATTTCGACGCGCGGTATCGCGAGCGTCTCAAGGCGCTCTACAAGGGTGATCCTGACAGGGTTGAATACGCCGTTGGCATCCTCGCGGAACTTCCAAAATCCGGCTTGTTGGAAAAGCTCGGGCTGAAAGATGAACCGATCATAGGTCAAACCCTGATGAACGCGATTGCCAAACATGCCTTCCGACACATCCTGAGCAATCGTTTCATGACAAAGGAGTATCTCAACCGCGACGTGATGACCGATTTCGGATGGCGCAATCTAAAGGCCACGTCGAGCGTGGCCGACCTGGTGCACCGGAACATGAGTGGCGAAATGGATCATAGCGCGGCGCAACGACTGCACATCACCTTCGCGAACGTCACGGTGAGGAAACATCGTGCGTCTTTATAATTGATGCAGTGAGAGCGCGAGGACCGGACCTGCCATCGCTGCAAGCCGTCTGCGTATGTCGAAGAGCCAACGTTCAGACCTAGCGCCATCACACTTGCTGAACGTGGTGAGATAGAGGTCTCTAAGCGCAGTGTCGATATGTGTTTTCGACGTAGTTTAAGGCAGTTACGAGCGCGTCCTGAACCCAACTAACTGGATGTACTCTGCGTAGAATGGGCAGGAGAGTGACCATATCCGGGTCGCAAAGCTGAATTCAAAGCACAAAACAAGCTCTGAGCAAATCAACCTTGATCTCTTTGATCCAGCCAACCTTTCACGATCTCGCGGTGTCGCGCGCCATCATAGCTTGGAAAATGCCCACCATGGACTACTCGAACCGGCAAATCATAGAGACGAACCATTGAATTGAAATAGTCGGTAGGATCGGCGTGATAGGTATCTTCGACCAGTGGACCATCATAGACGATATCCCCTGAAAACAGGATCCCGGTATCCGCCTCCCAAAGCGCGATTCCGCCCGGCGAGTGACCGGGCGTGTGGATCACCTCAAACTGTCGGTCCCCGAGGTCAACGATATCCCCGTCCTCCAACAGTCGGGTCGCCGGGGCGGGTCGAATGGCGTAGGTTATTGATCGATAGGGTTGCGGTGGCAAACGGTCGAAAATGCTGTCGCTCACATACGGATCTGCCAAGGTTGCCTGCCGTGTGGGGTTGGCAAGAATGTCTGCCTCGGCCCGGTGTACGGCGCGGTCCTCGAATTCATGATGGCACCCGATATGATCGAAATGCGTGTGGCTGGCCACAGCGATGAGCGCACGCTCTTTGACGAGAGGCACCCATTCCGTAAGGCTCACAACGCCCATGCCGCTATCGATCAGCATATCTCGATCCTTGCCGCGCACATGCCAGATGTTGCAGCGATAAAACTCGTGGATAAACGGCTCGTCGATGAAGGTAACGTCATCAGACAGCTTGCGGATACGGTACCACTCCTCCGGCCGCGCACGGTCCATGCCTAGTCTCCTTTCGGAAAGATGTGAAAAGCGTCTTCCCGGGCACTTAGCATCAGGGCTTGTCCGGGTTCGGGTATATCGCCCGGCGGCAAATTGGCCACCAGGGTCAGCTCTGGCGCAGCGTCGGGGACAAGATGCACGCGCACATAAGTGCCAAAGAACGCCGCATCGGTGACCCGTGCCGGACCAATGCGGACATGTCCCTCGCCCACGTCGATAGCTTCGGGACGGATACAGGCGACTGCGGGTCCAAGGTGCTCAACGCTCACCGTCAAACGGCCAAAGGGGGTGTCTATCCCGTCGTGATGGACTGAGGCCGGGATATGGTTCATTTCGCCCATGAAATCAGCGGTGAAGAGCGATGCAGGCGTCTGGTAAACACGGGATGGCGTTCCCCGATCCTCGATCTGGCCTGCATTCATCACGACGATCCGGTCCGCGATGGCCATCGCCTCGTCTTGGTCATGAGTAACATGAACAAAGGTCGTACCGACGTGTCGCTGGATAGCCTTCAACTCATCCTGCATCGCCCGACGCAGCTTCAGATCCAGCGCGCCTAAAGGCTCATCCAGCAGGAGCACATCCGGCTTCACAGCAAGTGCACGCGCAAGAGCCACGCGCTGCCTCTGTCCTCCTGACAGCTCATGCGGGCGTTTGTGCGAGGATGTCGCCAATCCGACGAGTTCCAGCATGTCCTCCGCCCGCGCATGCCGTGCGCGCTTGTCCACACCGCCCATACGAAGACCAAAACTCACATTGTCGCGCAGGTTCATATGCGGAAAGAGCGCGTAGTCTTGGAACATCGTGGTGGTGGGCCGCTTGGCCGGCGCGATGCGTGTCATATCGCGCGCCCCGATCGTCACCCTGCCCTCGCTCGGTTCGATGAAGCCCCCCAAGACCGACAGCAAAGTCGTCTTCCCGCATCCCGACGGCCCCAGCAGAGTGATGTATTCCGCGGCCTCAATCTCCAGTTCGATGTCCTTGAGCGCCTGAAACTCACCGAACCAATGGTTGATACGGGTGATAGATACAGCGGCGGTCACAGGCGTTGCCTCCGAAACACGAAGATTTCGAGAAGAACGACAATGGCGACGGAGATCAAAAACACTAGGGAGCCGATCGCGTTGAGCTTGGGCGACAAACCGGATCGAAGCAAGGCCCAGATTTCGACCGGCAGAGTGACATCGAACCGGCTGAGCAGGAAGGCGATGATGAACTCATCCCACGAAAAGGTGAGCGACAGAAAGAAAGCCGCGGCTATGGCGGGCAAAACCATGGGTGCCGTGACAAGCCAGATGACGTCTATCTCGCGCGCACCCAGATCGCGCGCGGCTCTTTCGGCATTCTGCTGTTGCGCGCCCATGGACGCGTAAATGATGGCGAAGGCCAACGGTAGGTTGATGACCACGTGCCCGATCCCCACCGTCAGCAAAGACAAGCCAAGCCCGGTTCGCGTCAGCACGATGAGCAAACCCAAGCCGATAATCAGATAGCTGACCGTCAAAGGCGCGATCAGCAAGCCCCGGATCAGCGCCGACCCCGGCAGGACGTGACGCGCCAGCCCATAGGCTGCCAAAAAGCCAAGGACGACCGCCACGATAGAAGAGCTCATCGCAACCAAAAGCGAATGGATCAGCCCATCGACCAGATCGTCATCATCCAAGACTTCGGCATACCATTTTACCGAGGGACCATCGAACGGCGGCACAGGCAATGTGCTGTCCTGAAAGGAAAACAGCACCACGGTCGCGACCGGCAGGTAGATGAACGCAAATGCAACAGCGAGATAGAGCCACGGAAAGAGGCGCATCATAACCGATCGAGCCTCAGCCACCGAGCGGAAAACAGATAAGCCAGTGTCACGACGGCCATGAGGGCAATAGCCAGCGCCGCAGCGAGCGGAAAGTCTGCGCGGCGCCCCAATTGCACCATGATCACCTGTGGCACGGTCAGCTCTGTGTTGCCGCCCAGGATCTGTGGCGTGACATAGTCGCCAATGCAGAGCACGAAGGTCAGAAAAGCGCCGGTTACAACGCCGGGTAAGGTCAGGGGCAGTATGACATAACGGAACGTCTGAAAGGCAGACGCGCCGAGATCTATCGCTGCGCGTCGATAGTTTGGCGATAGCTGGATGAGATTTGCGTAAATCGTCAAGGTCAGAAGCATCACGAAGAAATGCACAAAGCCTGTCACAGTTGCGAAGCGCGTATTCGCCAGTGTCAGCGGCTCCGAGATCAAACCAAGCGCCATGATCGTTTGGTTAATCGCGCCTTCTCGCGCCAGCACCAGCAGCCAGGCGTAGGACCGCACGACATATGAGGTCCAAAAGGGCAAGACTGCCAATAGTAGAGCAAGACGTTGCCAACGCGGCGGGATACGAAACGCGATGATCCATGCCAGCGGATAGGCCAGCAGAATGGATACCACGGTCACGACTAAAGTGATTTCAAGCGAGACGAAGAAGGCTCGCCAAATGTAAGCCTTCTCGGCGATCTCGGCGTAGTTTTCGAGCGACAGCCCCCAGACCAGGGTTCGTCCATCCAACGTCGCGAGGCTCATCGCGCCCATGACCAGAAAAGGCACAACAAAGAATGCAAGTGTCCAGAGAAGGGCTGGAAAAACGAATCCCCAGCCCCTGAGACCCTGGTTTTTGCCGTTCACTGTTGCAGCGTTTCCAGCCAGAGATCCTGCATTTCGACATCAAGATCGGCATCTGGGGCAGGATAGAGTTGAGTTAAGCCCAGGTAATCAGTCTGGCTGTCCCACCGCAGAGTGCTTTTCTGCACATCGTTCAGAACATTACCTGCCTTGGCATTCGCGGGCATGCCCCAAAAGCACGAGGATGTGGCAAGACGCGCCTGACCGTCTGGGCTCATGATGTATTTGATGAATTCTAAGGCCAGGTCTGGGTTTTCGCTGCCCTCAACGACACCAATGGATTGCGCCCAACGCACAGCTCCTTCTTTAGGGATCGTCCAGGTCAGCTCCGGTTGTTCTTCGGCGAGCACGGCGGTGAGCCATTCGCCGCCACCGACGACGATGTCCACCTCACCCGTCGCGAGCGCTGTTTGCGCCGCAACCACGCCAGCCACAGACGCAGCGCGCGCCCGCATGGTCGTCAGAACATCACCAATCGCGCCGAGATCCCCCGCACCAATCTCAGCCGTGGCGATGTCGCTCGCGATGGCGGCCAGCCCCATGACCGGCAGATAGTAATCGTAGATCGAAATACGGCTTTGGTATTTTTCCGACCAAACGGTTGCGAGGCTTTGCATATCAGCCTCGTCAACTTTGGCTGAATTATAGGAGATCGTATTGTACCCAAATTTCTCCGTCACGGCGTAAGTCACACCATCGACTGTGTTGTTCTCGTCCATGACCACCTCGGGGAAGATATCCGTCATGGGCAACTGCGTCGTATCGAGAGGTGCAAGCATGTTGGCCTCCACCACGCGGAAGACATCGATCCCATCGATCACAAGCACATCCCAATCGCCGGGACGAGATTGATCCAGTAGGGCCAATGCAGCCCCGGTTCCTTCATATTCCCGAAGGTTCACTTTGACATTATGCGCCGCCTCAAACGGCTCAATCAGGGCGGGATCCGTATGATCACACCAAACAAGTGCGTTCAACTCGCCTTCGGCAAACGCGGCAGCAGCCGACAGGCTGAAGACGGAAGTGGTCAAGAATAATCTAGGCAAACGGGCCATGTGGAAGCTCCCCATCGAGTGTTGGCTACCAGCCATAAGAGGCCGGTACTTTTTTCTTGAAAAAAGTTGAACTCGTTCATCTTTATAGTTGGTTGCAATAACTATTCCAATCTTGTGACGGGTCCAGAGGATTGATGACGGGATTACGCGAAAGGCAAAAAGCAGACCGCGAGAAGCGCATTCTGAAGGCGGCTGTGACCAAATTCAGGGCACACGGATATCACGCCGTACGGATCGAGGATTTGGCGGGCGCTGCCGACGTCTCAGTCGGTACAGTCTACAATTACTAC
The DNA here is from genome assembly GCA_039025595.1 of Pseudomonadota bacterium. Classification (GTDB taxonomy): domain Bacteria; phylum Pseudomonadota; class Alphaproteobacteria; order Rhodobacterales; family Rhodobacteraceae; genus Roseovarius. The sequence goes on from JBCCNY010000021.1 coordinate 10,280, forward strand.
CGAACCAAGGGCGACATCCTGATTGCAACAGTCGCGATGGAAGTAGAAGAAGTTTTGGCTGCGGGTGCTGACATTGTTGCCGCGCCTCCGGCCGGCGTTCACGATGCGCTCTGCGCTCTCATCTTCGGGTACTACGATCATTCGTTGGAATATCTTTCGAAGGAAATGTGGCGAAGCGCGATGGCTCTTTCTATCGAAGCATCCGAGACGCCGAATGGGATCCGCTACAGTGAACTGGATCAGCGATTGGCGCTGCAAGTTACCGATTTGCTCCTTACCCTGAAATCGCGAGGTGACGTGCGTGACGACCTCGACCCGGTGACTTTGGGACAGGTCATTTTTAACAATCTCAACCAGATGTTTGTCGAATTCGTAAAGGATGAGAAAGCGTCCTTGCAGGGGTTACGGGCTGCAGTCGAAAGACAGATGCAGCCAATATCCCAGCTTATCGCGTGTGGCACTGAAGCCCCCAGTACAGACAAGCGGCAAAACTGAGTTCGCGGCCTGGGCGCGAAAACTTGTGTCGATGACGTGTGCGTAGAATGTTCTTTGTTTTGCTACATGCTTTTTCAGAACACACTTTATCTGCGGCGTGGATTCTTGGTGTTCGCATACGGCCCTGATGAGGCCCTCAGACCGTGAGCGTTCATGGCTCAGCGGTTTGAACCATCTAACTCACTTGGCGAAACGTCGTGATTTTGGCGGGCGACTCAGTTCTCGTGCGAGCAGCGCGTTTCGACGGAACGGCGATAAACCGACGAGCTTCTATGAGGACCTGAATCGGCGAAATCCTGTGACTGACTTCAAGTTCGAGCCCCGCAGTTGAGTGATATCGCTCTTATCGACTTAGGTGCGATCAAGTGACATGCCAAACTGCCCATGGAAATGGGTCACTCATTCAAAATGAGTGACCCGCTACATCAGTAAGATGCAGAGTTTTCTCAGGCTGCTGCCGTTTCTCGGGCCGTTGTTCCCGATACTTCTTGGAAACGTGCATTAGATGCGGCCAGAAGCCCCCCATGGCTGCCGCAATCATATCGCTGACCACTGAACGGAAAGGCTGAAAGTTCACAAGAACCGATCATCGCGGTAATGGCGTCGGTCAATTGGTACTCGCCTCCGGCACCACGTGGTATCTTGCGCAGCGCGCCAAAAATCCCACCATCCAGGATGTAGCGCCCGACGGCCGCCATGCAGGACGGCGCGTCCTCTACATTCGGCTTTTCGACCATACCGCTGGCCACCGAACGACGCCCCGTAATAGCTGGTTGGTTCATCTCGAAGATGCCGTACTTGGAGACATTCTCCGGGGCAACTTCCATTGCTGCCACCATGTTTCCATGTTCATAAGCTGCGGCCATTTCCGGCAAGGCGGGCGTGCCCAGGACCACATCATCGGGAAGAATAACACCAACCGGGCCATCGAGTGCATGTTCAGCACCGCAGAGAACGGCGTGCCCCAAACCGAGCGCTTCGTCCTGGAAGACTGTTTTTACATCCAATCCATGTTGCGCACCTGTTTGTTCAAGGATCTCTGCCAGACGATGGCTTTGCTTCTTGCGCAATGCGGCCACAGCACGGTCATCATTGTGGAAATACTCCATAATGGCTGGCTTCGACCGATGGGTGACAACAATTAATCGCTGTGCACCAGTGGCAATGGCCTCGTCGATCGCAAATTGAACGACAGGCTTATCAAAGACCGGCAAAAGTTCTTTTGGAACTGATTTTGTTAATGGGAGAAGCCGGGTGCCTTTGCCGGCCATCGGTAGAATAACGGTTTTCATTTGTAATGCCCCTTGTAATGATTACCACACGTGCCTTGTAGCCTCACTCAAGACTCGTGCTTTCACAACATAATTTTAACATTCATTTTTGGGCCGAGTTGCACTCAGCCCAAGATTTCTGTCGCAAGAACTGAAACTCGCATATTTTTTGATCTATTCTGAAGGAATTTGGGCACTCCGGAAGCGATATGTGCTTCGGTCCGCGCCGAGCCTCATGTCGCAGCCAGTTTTTTAGATGCGCACCCCAAGATGTAGTTTCGGCTCCGCCTTTATTAACCATTTATGGAGACATCGGAGTGTTGGTCTTCTCTTTCCCGTGAAATACAGGCGCAAGCACTGGTCCGGTACGCGAGTGATCCGCTTAGATTCAAAGACAGGAGCGGCAAAATCGACAGATAGGGTCTTGGTTGTTCCTCTAAACCCTCAACTTAGGGGCCTGCCCCGGCTCGATCTCTGTGTTCGTTGCAGCTTGGATGACTTACCCACAACGCGTTGAGGGGCTGTAATTTCCAGAAGCACGTCCATCTGGAGCCGCGATCGTTATTTTCACCAAAGTGACACATCCTCGCTTCTCACGGCAACCAACTCTGGCCGTGTTGCCTAGGATAGAGGATACTCTGCCGGCAACGTCGATGTCGTGTTCGTGCCCAATTTTTAGAAAACGGCATCAAACTGCCAAACATTTAGTAAATTTTTTTTCTTGTTTAAGTTGTATTAACTCGATTCGGCGCATCGTCGGGCGATGAGCAAGGCAAGCTCAAACATGCACGTCCCCTTATCTCGAGGCGCACCGGAGAAGTTAATGGTCTTTGTGAATTTCAGCGAACCTGATCGAAAACAAATTCAATCATTAACAATACGTTATCTGGTCGTGAAACGCGTATTCGACCTGTCATTCTCGGCCTTGGTGCTTGTTTTTTTAGCGCCCCTGTTTCTGTTTCTCATCGTTTGCATCGTTCTGGACGGTGGCGCCCCGTTTTTTGTCCACCAACGCGTCGGACGACACGGACAAGTTTTCGGATGCTATAAATTCCGCACAATGGCCCGCGACGCGGACAAGATCCTGGACCAATATTTGAGTGCAAATCCTGAGGCACGCGCTGAATGGGAAAGGACCAGAAAATTATCATACGATCCGCGGATCACAGTCCTTGGCAGCTTTCTCCGAAAGTCGAGCCTCGATGAGTTGCCCCAGTTTTTTAACGTGATTTTGGGACAAATGAGTGTTGTCGGGCCACGTCCCATTACCAAGGATGAAATGTCGACATATAAAGATGCGGCGACGACGGTCACATCGGTGATGCCTGGTATTACAGGTCTATGGCAAGTCTCTGGTCGTAACAGGCTGACGCTCGAGCAAAGGCGCGACATGGACGTTGCCTACGTTCAAAATGCTTCGTTTGGTTTGGATATCCGCGTCATCATCCAGACCGTCTTGGTCGTTGTCTTTATGTCTGGTCAGTAGAGCGACAAGAACCCGATAAAACCCAGCAAAAAGAACGCAGCTGCAATGGCGAACATAAGCCTCAAAAAACTGTGGTTTCTTTCTTCGAACTTTCTTCTTGATGCCCTTATCGTTCCGAAAGCTAAAACTGCCCCAGATACCATAAGAGACAGTGAAATAAGCACAGCGAGCATCGGTCTCTCGATTGTTAGCCAGCAAAAACACCCTGCTTGTACAGATTCTTTGGCTAACCTCAATTTAACGCGCAACACCAAGTTTCGGTCAAGTCAGTCGAAACAATTGCAAGTCTGTTTCTTGCCGGAGACCGACTTGCAAAATGCGATACAGCTCCCCCGCGTCTTCTTCGCGGTCACCAACGCCATTTGACCTGCAAAACCTAGGACATCCGCTTGCGAAATTCTGCCCTGTCAATCGCCACTGACACCTCCCGTCAAAAGCGCACAACTATTGAGGTGTTTGGGTTTGATGTTGCCGAGGTTTCGCAGATGCGTCGGATACGTGCGATGATCGCTCTCGGTCACGAGGTGCATAGCTTCACGATGCGGCGCGACAACATGAACCAAGATTTCGCACCGGACTGGCCCAACACCCATCTTTACAACACCGAAAATGAAAAGCTTCTGAAACGTGTGGTGGTGATTGCCAAAGCCATCGCCAAGATGGCGCACCACCGCGACCGAGTTGCCGCTGCTGATATCATTTTTGCACGCAATCTTGACATGCTGGTCATCGCGTGGGTTGCGCGGCTTATTTCAGGCGCAAGAAATGTACCACTTGTCTACGAATGCCTCGACATCAACAACGCTCTTTGCGGAGATGGCGCAAAGGCCCGAGCCCTGCGTTGGGCAGAGCGCAAACTACTTGGTGACATCAACATGCTGGTCGTGTCATCACCCGCCTTCATTCGTCAGTATTTCCAGCCCTTTCAAGGCTATAGCGGGAACTGGGCGCTTTGGGAAAACAAAATTGCTACTGGAACTGCCCTCCCCCCGCGACCCGTGCATCACCGAGCGCCTGCGCCGGAAGACCCCTTAAAACTGGGCTGGGTTGGCTCGATCCGCTGCGCACCAAGCCTTGCGCTTCTGTCCGCATTGGCAGATTGCATGGGTTCCAAAATCGAAGTGCATATACACGGCGTCGTTCACCGTCATGTTTTGGCGGATTTCGAAACGGTCATCGCTGCACGACCGAATATGGCTTATCACGGCCCCTACACCTATCCCTGTGATATTGCTTCCATGTATGAAGGTGTTGATCTTGTTTGGGCGCAGGATCTGTGGCAAGCGGACACGAATTCTGACTGGCTGCTTCCCAACCGGATCTACGAGGCAAGCTGGGCGGGGTGCCCGAGCATTGCTGTGTCGACAACCGAGACCGGCCGGCGCGTAACGGCGGACGGGCTGGGATGGGTTATTGAATGTGCCGACGTCGGTGAACTGCAGAGGCTTTTCGAAAGACTGAGCAAGGCAGACATCAATCGCCGCGGACAAGCACTCTTGGACAGGCCAGCGCAAAACTTCGTCCAATCAGCGGATGAGATAGACGCCGTGATCAACGCCGTCCAGGCGACCACGCCTGCGCAGTTTCAAGCTTCGTGCACAGTTGCAAATTCAGTCGACCCATCGCGCATCCTTGTGGCCATTCCCACGCTAAATGAAGAACGCCATATCGAAGCGACGTTAGACAGTCTGTTCAAAGGTTCTGCCGGTCTCGAAGCCGCCAAAATTGTCGTTGCCGACGGAGGAAGCAAGGATGCCACGCGCGACATCGTGCGAAGCTTTGCGGCAAGACGGCCCAACGTGCACCTGATTGCGAACCCCGACCGGCTGCAATCAGCCGCCATCAATCTTGTGGTCGAAAAGCACGCCGAGGCACAACACGATATTCTTGTGCGGATTGACGCGCACGCGCATTACCCGTCGGGTTTCGTGCTGGCGGTCGCCGAAAGCCTGGAAGCGCACGATTCTGCGGCACTGGCCACAGTTATGGATTCCGCTGGTGAAACGTGCCTTCAGCGTGGTGCTGCTTGGGCAATGGACACCAAGCTCGGTTCGGGAGGTTCAGCTCATCGGGGAGGAACGCATTCAGGCTATGTTGACCACGGGCATCATGCCGGGTTCCGTCTGGATGCCTTTCGACGGGCGAACGGATACGACACCGGGTTCGTGGCCAATGAAGACGCCGAACTCGATCACCGATTGGCTTTGCAGAATGGGAAAATCTGGCTCGACGCGACAATTCGGCTAACCTACCTGCCCCGATCTTCGCTTGGTGAACTTGCAAGGCAATACTGGCGTTATGGAATAGGCCGCGCGCAAACCGTGATGAAGCATCGGATACGTCCGCGCGCGCGCCAGATGGTTCCGCCTGTTGTACTTTTGGTCAATATCGCAGCATTTTTGCTTGCGCTTGCAAGACCGGTTTTTCTCGCGTTGCCAGTCTGCTATCTCCTGCTGCTCCTAGTGTGTTCTCTGTCACTTGTTCTTCGGCATCGAAGTGTCTGCGCGCTTTGGGCAGGGCCAGCCTTGTTGGTGATGCATGTGGCGTGGGGCGCGGGGTTTCTTTGGAAATATACAGCAAGTCGAGCTGGCCTGCCGGCTGAACGTCCGGGCAGGTTCATTCGGAGTTGAGTGCGTCCACGACAGATACACTATTTAGCCGGTTCTTAATCACAAGCGCAAAGATCCGGATTACCGCCTACCCATGCAAACGCGCCTCGCAATAACCCGGTCGTATTTGGGCTACCAATTGCGCGTTGATCAATCAAATTCGAAAGAATTTCTTAACCTTTGAACGCGTAAATTATCGATAAACTAAAGTTAACCTTGCCGTCCGGGAACTAAACTCATGCGTGTTCACTCAAGATACTTGTCCCGTTGAAAATGCATATGATGCGCAAATTAGGTCGACGCGTTCTACGATGCATGTCCGTGCGGCGCGTAAAATATTTAAGGTGGCGCACAAGCGTAAACGCACCAATAGATGACACTCGAGTGAAACTCGTGCGCTTACCGCCAAAGCTGCTAATCGCACTGCTCAGCGTCTGTTTCTTTGGAAAAGCTTCGGTCAGTGCCGAGGTATATCGCCTTGGTTTGGGAGACGTCTTGAAGGTGGAAATCCTGATTATGGAAAATCAGGATCTAGGTGAAGGTAAAGAAATCAACCTTCAATCCAGCAATATCCGCATAGGCCCGGACGGGCGTGTCTCTGTTCCTCTTGTTGGATCTGTTCTTGCCAAAAATCTAACAATTGACGAACTCGCGGACAGCGTGACGAGAAAACTGCGCGTGGAGATTCCCGTGGCACTTAAACCCTACGTGACAATTTCCGTAGGATCTTATCGCCCTGTTTCCATACTAGGTGCAGTTAAGTCGCCTGGGTCGTATGAATTTACGCCTGGCATGACCGTTCGTGAATTGTTGGCGCGCTCTGGAGGTTTGAACATTTTCGAAGTGTCGGAGGTTCCAACCGTTCGCGTCATCGATACTCTGGCG